>JAUPKO010000581.1 GCA_030837395.1 Actinomycetota bacterium
GCATCGTCAACCGCGCCCACTTCGACCGGATCGTCCAGCTCATCGACACTGCGGGCGGCACGATGGCCCTCGGCGGCGGCCGTGACGAGGATGCCCTCGTGATCGAACCCACGGTGATCGTCGACCCCGACGTTGCTGCGCCGATCATGGACGAGGAGATCTTCGGGCCCGTGCTGCCTGTGGTGTCCGTCGATTCGGTCGACCAGGCGTGCGCCTTCGTCCGCGATCGACCCAAGCCACTGGCGCTGTACCTCTTCACCGGATCGCGCGCCACGACGGCCCACGTGCTGGCCACCACGTCCTCCGGGGGCGTGTGCATCAACCATGTGATCCTGCAACTCGGCGATCCCCGGCTGCCGTTCGGCGGGGTGGGCGATTCGGGCACGGGCGCGTACCACGGCAAGGCCGGCTTCGACGCCATGAGCCACCACAAGTCGGTGCTCTACAAGCCGCAGCGGCCCGACCTGCGCCTGGTCTACCCGCCCTACTTCGAGCGCACCGAGAAGTTGCTGCGGCGCCTGGTGTAGTCAACCTTGTGGATGAGCTGGCACCAGTCTGGCGGAGTTCTTCTATGTTGGACCAATGCCGACTCCGCTCGAACCAGCTACCCTTTACCACATGGGTGCAAAAGTAAAGGCCGCAACCGTCTCTCGGATCTCAGCCAAGAATCAGGTGACGCTGCCGGTCCGGGCGCTACGAGCGGTGGGCCTTCAGGCTGGCGACTCCGTGACGATACAGCCCGATGGGAAGGGCCGGTTAGTTGTCGCTCCGGCTAATGACGCCCTCGAGCGATTCGTCGGAGCCTTGCCCGGGCTTACCCATTCCGCTGCTCTCGACGAATTGCGGGACGAATGGGATCAGTGATTCTCGACACCGGCGTGTTGATCGGCGTTCTCAATCCTCTCGACGTCCATCACTCAGTAGCCACCGACACGCTGCACAATGCCCGCCGATCAGGTGATTCGATTGTCCTACCGACACTTGTGATCGCTGAGCTGCTGGTCGGTGCGTATCGTCTTGGCCCAGACTCCGTCCGCATAGCAGAGGACTTCACCGATTCTGTCGCGGATCGAGTCATCGACATCGGTCTCCGGATTGCCCGCACCGCGGCTCGCCTCCGCGCGGTTCACCCAAAGCTGCGAATGCCGGATGCGCTCGTCATCGCCACCGGCCTGGTGGAGGTTGTCACGCGCATCGTGACCACGGACGCCGCCTGGGCAGGGGTCGATGCGCGTGTCGAACTGCTGGTGGCCGCGCCGTGACGTACGCTTGGCCCGGCGCAACTGTGAGCGGAAACCCGCCCATTCCCCGTCCGATCGACGCATGATGCATCAGCGGAACGAAGGAGAATCATGGCCACCACCGAACTGGGCACGTCCGTCGCGCGTGAGGCGGTCTTTGCGGACTTGCCGATTCCACACGAAGCCACGACATCTCGCGTCGTGGTGAACAACGAACTGCTTCGAGTGGTGATGTTCGCCATGGACGCAGAGCAAGAGCTCACCGACCATGCCGCGGCCCGCGCCGTCGTGGTGCAGGTGATCGAGGGTGAGCTGACCTTCACCGTCGGTGCTACTGCCCATGACCTCGTCGCTGGCGACGTCGTCTACCTCGCGCCGAATGAGCGCCATGCAGTGCTGGCCCGGACCCCCACGCGATTCGCACTGGTGCTGGTCAAGGTGTGACCGCCCGGCACCGGCTGCGTCCAGTGCTGCGCACGCGTCCTACTGTGGGAACTAAGGGACGATGGCACGAGAGGAGCACGACATGACACCGGACGAGGCACAGGCCGCCTTGCGCGAGGCCCTGGAGAAGGACGATGACTTGGCGGCTCGGTTCGCGGCAGCCACGACGCATGCTGAGGTGCATGCGGTCGCCGCGGAGGCCGGGGTGCCGATCAGCGCCACGGCGGCTGCCGATTCGCACGAACTAACCGAAGAGGATCTCGAGGCGGTCAGCGGCGGCTACACGTTCCCGAAGACCGACTGGATCTACTGCGACAACCCGTGGACGAACGTGTGGTGCACGTTGAAGTGCTGACGGTCACAGCAGAAGCGCCGTGACCCACCCGTTCTCGAGCTCGCTGAGGTGATCAACGAGCACCATGGCACTGCCGGACAGGCCGGTCATCAGGCCCGGTATCGACAGCACACCGGCGGGAGTCGCGCCGAGAAAGGATCGCGGCAGCCCCCCGTTGGCGGCGACAAGGTCGACGAGCCGCTCCCCGGCCGCCGTCCAGTCACCCTGACCGAACCGCTGCCCGAGAGCTCGCAGGATTGCCGCGCGTCCAAGGTTGCCGCAGCAGAGATGGTCACGGTGCAACAGCGGCGCCGTGGCCGTTGTATGGGCCGCAATGTGCAGTTCACGTGACCAATCGGGCGCGGATGGATGGTCGGGCAACAGATCCATCAGGCGCATCCTGGCCAGTGCGATGCCGGGGGCTCCCGCGCACCAGCCGAGCATGAAGCCGCCACGGGAGTCGGCCCGAAAGTCCGGCCAGTTGTCTGCTGCGCGGTCGAACGTCGAAGCCTCGTAGGCCACACCCCGAAGTGCGGCATCAAGGTGCCGTTCGTCGCCGAGCGCAGCGTGGGCAGAGGCCAGGGCCACCGCGATACCCGAGGCTCCGTGGGCATACCCCGTCAGCGGGGCGCTGCTGGGCAGTGTGTCCCAACCGCCGTCGGGGCGTTGCGCCTCGACGAGCCGATCGGCCGCGTTGGCGAGCAACGCCTCGATGCGCCCGTCCGAGGCCTCGGCGGATGACAGCAGGTCGGCCAGGGGAACGATGAGGCCCGCCACACCACCCATCACATCCAGCCCCTGATCCCGCGCCACCACCTCCGGCGACAGCGAGTCGATGAGCGCACCGACACAACGATCGGCGAGGTCCTGGGCCAACAGCCCGCGCCGGACCAGCCACGGCAGGGCCCGCAGGTAGCCACCAACTCCGTTCCAGCCGACACCCACGGCCAGCAACTGCCGTCGGACGATCGCCGGGTCTCCGGCAGTCAACTCGTCACACAACGGCCCAACGGCAGACCTGGCCACCCCCACCTCGCCGCACTCCGACAACGCCACCGCGACCCCCAGCAGTCCGTCGTAGAGACCCGCCCCGATCTGCTGCACCTGCACGTGGTCACCATCCGGCAGCACTGCCATCGTCATCCAGGTGACGTGATCGCCCAGGCGTATCGCATCCGCGACGATCCGCCCGCGCACGCGCCCGAGCATGGCGGGCACATCCCCAGCTCCTGCATCGTCACCGAACCCTCCCGTCGCAGGCGATCGGTCCTGTGCGTCCGCAGCCACTGCACGTGCCATGACGGCCGAGCGAATCAGCCGCACCTGCCAGCGCAGGTCGGCCTCGTCCAGTCCGGCGATGCGCCCTCGCACCTCCGCGAGCGCGTCCACACCGGGCCAGTCGGGCACGTCCCCGTCGAACCACGTCGTCAGGTTGCCGGTCACGGCTGCTTCGAACAGCGGCACATCGAGCCGGGCGATCGCCTCTCGTTCGGCATCAAGCACAGCCGCCAGCCGCGGCGGCGCACCTTCGTACGCTCGATCCAACTGCGCCACAACCCGATCCCAGTCATCCTGGCCGCGCAACGCTGCCGGCTCCCACGTTCCCAGCTGCAGCAACGCGTAGACACGGGTCGGACGCAGAATCAACCTGCGCGTCATCCCGCGCGCGTCGCCGAGCAGTGCCAGCAACTGTGTCCGGGCAGCCATGAGGGATCGATACCCGTCCTCGAAACCGGCCACCAGCGCGTCGGCGTGGGCGCCCAGATGTGTGGGGTCCTCGGACCGCACCGGCAGGCTCGGGGGCTGCGCGGGATCAACGTCGATCGGGCCGCGGCTCATGGCATCAGTGTTGATCGCGCGCCACCCCCGCTGCTGTGCCACGCGCATCACCTCCGGCGCGGCTCCGAGGGCGGAGATGTCGATGGCAGTGCGCTTGCCGGCCAGCCACACCCACTGCGGCAGCATGCCGACGTCCATGACCGAGGCAGGTGGGCGATGGCCTCGCGGCGCCCCGGACAGCAAACCCGAGCCGCGCGTTTCGAACAGCGCTTCAGCGTCCACGAGGACCAGTTGGTCACGGGCGGCGATGAGATTCTCGTGGTGGCAATCGGTGGCCGACAGCGCATGCAGAAGTGCCAGCGTGCGCCCGGCATTGCCATAGAAGGCCGCCAGTTCGGCCGGGTCTGCGGCGGGCGCGGCCTCGATGAACTCGGTGAATCCGTAGGGCGCGCCATCGTCTGCGGTCAACGTGCTGGCCGCGCGCAGCCGTCCGTCGAACACCGCGCCGACTGCGCGAGACCACAGCAGTTCGGGGTGCACGTCCCGCGGCTTGTAGACCAGCCGCGACGTCCCGAACGCCAGTATCGCCACGCTGCGTCCGTCGTTGTGTCGGTCGCCCGCGGTCATCGCCACCCCCGTGAGCGGTGCCGAGACCTCGATCCCGAACACTTCGGCGAGCTGCTGGCGGTGACGCGCGACCCGCACCACCAGCTCGCGACCCGACTCGCGCCATTGCCGAACCGCGGTGTCCACGAGGCTGCGCAGCACCGGATAGTCGAGGTAGACCTGTTCGATTCCGCCGGTGGCCATGCGTCGGCAGAACCGCGCGAACTCGACTCTCGGCGGGTCCGCGGGCGGGGGCAGCGCGCCACGCAGGAATCGCTGACCGACTGTGAGGTCGGCGGTCATGACCTCTGCCAGCGTGGCGGCGGAGACCTCGGCGAGTCGAGCGAGCAGAGCCGTCTGCAGGCCACGAAGGACTCCCGGCGACATCGTCGGCGCCGCCTCGGTCAACGGGGGCCCGGACTCCCCCACCACACGAGGCCACCACAGCGGGGCGAAGGGGATGGGGCGCGCCGCCTCGGGGAGCTGCGCTTCGCAGTGCTGCAGCCACGCCAGGGCGTCCTCCTCGCTGCACGTCTCGGGCGTCACGGCAGCAGTCCGGCGGCCACGGTCGCCCCGAGGTCCCAGCACTGCTGAAGGTCGTCGGCCGTGGGTTCGCCGCGCACCTCCACCGGTGCGGCGCGACGCTGCCACCCCATCCCCTTCGCGACGGTCGACACCGACCGGGTGGCGCCGTCCAGGCCGGAGTTGCCGTGCACGTACAGCCCATAACCGGCACCTGCGGTGGCTAGCCGACAGGGGTAGTAGACCTGATCGAAGAAGTGCTTGAGCGCCCCGGACATGTAGCCGATGTTGGCCGGTGTGCCGAGCAGGAACGCCTGCGCCGCGAGCACATCGACGTCCGTCGCGGCCAAGGCAGGGCGCACCCGGACGGCGACCTCTTCCAGGCCCTCAGCCCGTGTGCCGTCCAGCACCGCCTCCAGCATCGCCTCGCACGCCGGCGAGACAGTGTGGTGCACGACGAGCAGGGTCGGCTGCGGTGCGTCCATCCTGCGACGCTAGCGAACCGGTGTCCGCCACGATGGATGGACTGACGTTGTTCATGCCTGCCGGGCCCGCCGACCGGAGCCTGTCGGGCGGGCGTCAGGTGTTGGCGACATTGACCGTCATCACCGCACTGGCGAACCAGCCGGAATCGCCGGTCCAACCGATGGCGCACTCGGCCTTGGCCGGTGACGAGCCCCCGATGGGGTTGTCGACGCAACTGCTCTTGGAGGTGTTGGCGGTCCACGTGCGCACGTCGTCGGTCCTGGTGGGAGCGATGTCGGCCTTCACTGTGACCACGTGGGTGACGGCCGCGTCGTTGGTATCGGGAAATGCGTAGACGACCTGGAACGAACTGGCCTGTCCGCCGTTGGCGCGGTACATGCCGAAGGTCGCAGCTTGCGCCTGGCCGCCAGCAGCGGGCGCGATGGTGGCCGTGCCCGCAGTGCCCTTGGCGCTGGGCAGGACGTAGTTCTGAGCCGGGCTGCCCTGCTGTGTCATCGTCTTGCCGGTGTTGTTGCGAATCTGCACAGTGAGCGGGGCGTTGATCAGCCCGTAGGTGAGCAAGTAGGCATGCTCACCGTCGAAGTTGGGGTTCTGCTCGGCTTTCGACACGAAGCAGTTGAGGTACTGCGTGGCCGTCGAGCAGGACGAACCCACGGCGCTGTCGAAGTCGTGTTTCGCGTTGCCGGTCACGGTGTCGGGGGGCTCGGCGGATGCGAACTGCCAGGCCATCGTGGCGTCGTAGAACTTCTCGGCGCTGGTCGCGCCCCACGTCCACGGGCCGAAGGCGACGGGCGTCTGGTTCACGTGATGATGCGAGCCGGCGTCGCCGTCGAAACTGGTGATGGTGAAGTTCGGAACCTCGTTGGACAGCACCGCGGGGGCGGAGAACACGGGCGCGTTGTTCTCCCAGGTGGCGCAGACGTTGTTGGTGTTGTTGTGGGCGCGCTTGGCGCGCAGGCAATCTGCAGCACCGGCGCCGACGACCCCGGGCATGGGGACGCTGAGGAGTTGATCGCCCGCCAACTCGGGCTGCCCGGTGACCTCCGACGACGCGACGGCCTCGGATGGTGTGACGGCCTCGGGCTGCACGGCCGATTCCTGGGTGTTGCCGCAGCCGGTGAGGGCCACTGCGGTGACGAGGACGACGAGGCCCGCAACGGTGGGCTTGCTGTGCGACGAGTGAGTTGGCACGGGAACCACTCAGGGGCGGGTAGGCACTGCTCGCGCCACAGGCTCGTGCCGACGC
>JAUPKO010000582.1 GCA_030837395.1 Actinomycetota bacterium
CCTCACCGCATCTGCTGCTCAGGTGAGCCGTGTCACGGATGCGCTCATCGCGGCCGTCAAGGCAAGCGGGCACACAGCCGGCCGACTCGCCACCCAACGCGATGAGCCCATCCCGCTCGACGAAGTTGCCGGTGTTCGACTCGCTCTCACCCTCTTCGCGACCCAGCCCGTCACCAAGCACGACCGGATCAGGGCCCTGGTCGCCGGCGTCAACAGCATGAGCGTCGAAGAGACGTTCTACTGGTACGCGAAGTGCGTCGGACAGGAAGCGTCCAGGGCACGCCGGGCACTCCGCATCCTCCTCGCAGACGACAAGGCAGGAGCAGCCGCGTGACTGACACCCATGGGGGCAGGCCACGCGTTCTGATCGAAGACTGGCTGCCGGTAGCGGAACTCGGGATTGAGTCCGTGCGGGAGCGCGCGGCCGCATCCGCCCTCCCCCCTTTGTCCTTTCTCCACCTCTGGTGGGCTCGGCGTCCTGTCGTTGCATCGACGGCAGTTGTGTTGGCGGGACTGCTTCCGGCGTGGACGCCTGACTTAGCAGATCGCTTTCCCGACGCGACCGAACTCTCGGATGAGCGCGCTTACCACAGATGGCTCTTGCACCTCGTTGGAATCTGGGGCGATCCGGTCGTAGCGAGGCGCGTCATCGCGGCGGCAAATGCTTCCGGAACGAAGTTGAAGGGAAACGGCTACGGATACAGACAAGCATTTAGGAACGCGATTCCGCGCGAAGACATCGACCTCCTCCATCGAGTGCTTCGCGATACCTGGGGGGAACTCCCACGAGTGGCCGATCCCACGGCTGGCGGTGGAAGTATCCCATTCGCATCTGCTCGCTTCGGCCTTCCTACCTTTGCCAACGACCTGAATAGCGTCGCGGCGAGCGTTCTCAAAGCAGGTGTCCAGATTCCGGCGCGGAATGGGGCCTCCCTCACGACTCATTTGGAGCGGTGGGGCAGAAGACTCGTTCAGCGAGTCGAGGATGAACTGAGCCTCTACTTCCCCCTGTCCAACGGGGAGAAGGTAGTTGCGTACCTGTATGCGAACGCTGTCACGTGCCCCCGCACAGGTCGCTTGGTCCCACTCCTGCCGGACAAGTGGCTGCAGAAGGAGAAGGGCAAGGAAGCGGCAGTGGTATTGGTGACCGAAGGACCGGACCGGGAGGCACTGTCGGAGCCGAGGTTTGAGGTCGCCACGGGTCCAATGGTCGATGTCAGAGACGCTTCCCGAGGCTATGTGGCCAACGGGAGTGGAGTCAGCCCGTATGACAACCTGGTCATCGATGGTGACTACATCAAGGCTGAGGCTCAGGCTGGCCGCATGGTTCAGATCCTCTACGCGGTTGCGATTCGCGATTCAAGAGGGAAGCGTGCGTTTCGCGCTCCGACAGAGACTGACATCGAGGCGATCCAGAACGCATCGGACCGGCTGGCCTCCGTGAAGCAAGACTGGACGGCGTCTGGGCTACTTCCGTCCGAAGACATTCCGGATGTCTCGAACTACGAGCGTGGGCACCGCATGTACGGCGTCAAGACGTGGCTGGACATGTTCACTCCTCGACAAGCCTTAGTGCACGGAACCTTCGCCCAAGAGTTCATACGAATCATCCCGGAGGTCCGACAGGAACTGGGGCCGCTGGCGGACGACGTACTCTTCGCCTTGGCTTTGATGCAGGGCAAGGGCATCACACACAACTCCCGCGGATCACGGTGGGACGGTCAAAGGTCCAAGATCTGCAACATCTTTGAGAAGCACAACTTCTCGTTCAAGTGGACTTTCGCGGAGTTTGAAGGGGCCAGTTCTCTATACCCTTGGTGTCTTGACCAACTGCTTGACGCATATGGGGGACTCGCATCCCTCTTCGATGAATCCGGACAGAGCCTCCTCAGTGGTGCCCCTACTCTCGAGCGCTCGGTTACCGTCACGCAAGGCAGCGCGGTCGAACTTGTCCAGTTGGAGTCCGGGTCGGTAGCGCATATCTGTATGGATCCGCCCTACTACGACAACGTCATGTACGCGGAACTAGCCGACTTCTTCTACGTTTGGGAGAAGCACACTCTGGGAAGAATCCAGCCGGACTTCTTTCAGGAAGTCCTTACGGATAAGGACAACGAAGCGGTGGCAAATCCTGCCCGCTTCGCGCCGATGGGTAAGCGCAAGAAGGAACTCGCCGACCTGGATTACGAGGCCAAGATGACAGCCATCTTCGCCGAGTCTCGACGGGTACTACGTGATGACGGAGTCATGTCCGTCATGTTCACGCACAAGCGGGCTGAGGCATGGGACACGTTGGGCATGGGGCTCCTTCAAGCCGGGTTCACAGTCGAGACTTCGTGGCCGGTCAACACCGAGGCCGAGCACTCATTGCACCAGGCGTCAAAGAACTCGGCGGCGTCAACGGTGATGCTCGTCTGCCGCAAGCGAGAGCAGGCCGGCCAGTCGATGGTCTTCCTGGACGACATTGAAGCGGAAGTTCGTCTGGCAGCGCGAGATGCGGTTACTCGCTACCGCGAGTTTGGGATCGAGGGCGTAGACCTCCTGCTCTCGACATACGGTCCCGCACTGTCGGCCATTTCCGCGCACTGGCCGGTGTACTCGTCTGTTGCAGGGATCGACGGGAAGGCGCGTCTGCTTCGACCAGAAGAGGCTCTACAGATCGCTCGTGAAGAGGTCGTTCGGCTTCAGCGTGCTCGCATCGTTGGCCGCGAGGTCCAGATCGACAACCACTCGGATTTCACTCTGATCGCGTGGGAGACCTTCAAGGCTTCTGAGTTTCCCTTCGATGAAGCGCGGAGATTGGCCCTTGCTGTTGGTGGATTGGACATGGATGCGCTCGCCAGAGCCAAGGTCCTGGTGAAGAAGTCGGGCACAGTGAGGCTGTTGCCACCGAGCGAGCGCATTCGTCGGGGCGGGGACGAGTCCTCCACGGGAGTTCGGATTGACGCGACGAAGTTCGAGTACATGAACGACGCCTTGGACACCGTGCTGTACGTGGCCCACGTCGATGGCATGAGCGATGCGAAGGCGCTAATGGACCGTCTTGGTTTGACGGACGACCAACGTTTCCTTGCGTACGTGCAGGGGTTGGTGAACGCGATGCCGCGGGTCAAGGTCAAGGGCGAGTGGATCGTTCCCGAGTCCGGGCTCCTGGACACCCTAGTTACGGCGTACCTGCCTGACATCTCGCTCCCGGCGGAGCCGGAAGTTGTGGTCGAGATTGAGGAAGCGCCGAGGCTGTTCGATTAGCGATGACGTCAGGCTGCCATCGGAGGGGAGGTGTGGATGAAGGACGCTTCTGCTGTTGAGGCCGCTGCTGCGGGCTTGAAGGGCCTGGGCCTTGCGGGCACGTACTCGACCGGTGACGATGCGCTGCGCCGCTTCTACCTTCCTTCCCTCGCAGCGTCCTGTGCGTACGACCGGATGGCGGGCTACTACTCGTCATCCGTACTGAGAGTGACCGCTACAGGGCTGGTTCGGTTCGTGCGTAACGCGCAGGTGCACGGTGGCCGGATGCGCCTCATCGTGGGCGCGCAGTTGACGGAAGCCGATGTGAACGCGGTCCGTGACGGCCTGCGGCACCGAGACGATGCGATCGCCGAGGCTGCACGGAAAGCCCCCGTTGCCCTGGGAGGGGATGCGGCGGGTGACGAGTACCTGAAACTTCTCGGTTGGATGGTCAGCGAGGGCTTGTTGGACGTGAAGGTGGGTGTGCCGGTGGACGCCGCGGGGATGCCGCTGGCGCCGGCGGAGGCGCAGGGCTACTTCCATTCCAAGTACGGGCTCCTGACGGACGCGAACGGTGACCGGGTCGCGTTACTCGGTTCGGAGAACGAGA
>JAUPKO010000583.1 GCA_030837395.1 Actinomycetota bacterium
CCGAACGATGGATGGAATTGGCGTCCTGCTTCGAGCTGGACTTCACATTCGTCCACGAGGGCCCGGTCCGCAAGGCCGGATCGTCACGGTACCGGCACTGGCTGACCCACAAACTGAGCAGCTGGCATGACCAGTTCGGTAGCTCCGGATGTGTGGGCTGCGGACGCTGTATTGCCTGGTGCCCCACCGGAATTGACATCACCGAGGAGATGGGAGTGTTCGCAAGCGAACACTCCGGGGAGATGGCGACATTCGCCCGGGAGCGCGACGATGACTGAGACGTTGACGGGACCGTCGGCCACCACCGCCGCCATGATTCCGGTGCCCTACCGGGTGCTCTCCCGGGTTGTGGAGAACGCCGATTCGGTGACCCTGCACCTCGAGCCGGTGGATCAGGTGTTGCCCACGGCGTTGCCCGGTGAGTTCATGATGTTGTACGCCTTCGGTGTCGGCGAGGTGGCGATCTCGACCAGCGGGATCAACGCCGACGGCACGCTGACCCACACCATCCGCTCGGTCGGTGCGGTCAGCGCCGCGTTGTGCGCCGCCGAACCGGGCAGCACACTGGGAGTGCGGGGGCCGTTCGGGACCAGTTGGGGGCTGGCCGAGGCCGCTGGCCGGGATCTGGTGATCATTGCCGGTGGCGTCGGTCTGGCCCCGTTGCGTCCGGTGGTGCTCGGCGCCCTGGCCGAGCGGGACCGCTACGGCCGGGTGGTGCTCATCGCCGGTGCGCGCGGCACCCGCGACTTCCTGTACCGCGCCGAACTGGCCGATTGGCAGGCGGATTCGCGGCTCGAAGCCCATGTGACGGTCGACGTGCCGGTTCAGGGCTGGGCGGGGGAGACCGGTCTGGTCACCGAACCGCTGCGCCGTCTGAACCTGAACCCGGACCGCACCACCGCGTTCCTGTGCGGACCGGAGCCGATGATGCGGTTCGGCGCGCAGGCTCTGCTGGCCAAAGGCATTGCCGCGCAGGATATCCGGGTGTCTCTGGAACGAAACATGCAGTGCGGCATCGGATGGTGCGGGCATTGCCAACTCGGCCAGCTGCTGTTGTGCCGCGACGGTCCCGTCGTGGGTTATGACGTCGCGGCGCCCCTGCTGGAAGTCAAGGAGCTCTAGATGGCCCCCACCCTGGCGGTGTGGAAGTTCGCCTCCTGCGACGGGTGTCAGCTGACCGTGCTCGACTGCGAGGACGAACTGCTGATGCTCGCCGAGGTGGTGCAGATCGCGGCGTTCGCCGAAGCCTCCAGCGCGATGGTGGGCGGGCCCTATGACGTGTCGCTGGTGGAAGGGTCGATCACCACCGCGCACGATGAGCAGCGGATCCGCGAGATCCGTGAGCAGTCGGGCGTTCTGGTGGCAATCGGCGCCTGCGCGACCGCGGGCGGAATTCAGGCCCTGCGCAACTTCGCCGACGTCGCCGAATACACCTCGGTCGTCTATGCCCATCCCGAATACATCTCCACCCTGGCCACCTCCACCCCGGCGTCGGCGCACGTGAAGGTCGACTACGAGTTGCGCGGCTGCCCGATCGACCGGGGGCAGTTGCTCGACACCCTGGCTGCGCTGCTGGTCGGACGCAAGCCGCGACTGCCGGCGGCCACCGTGTGCACCGAATGCAAGCGTTCCGGCGTCACCTGCGTGACCGTCGCCGAGGGAATCGCCTGCCTGGGTCCGGTCACCCACGCCGGCTGCGGTGCGTTGTGCCCCCGGCACAACCGGGGCTGCTACGGGTGTTTCGGTCCGACGGCCACCCCGAACATGGGGGCGATGATTCCGCTGCTGCACCGCGACGGGATGTCCGGTGACGACGTCGACCGGGTTTTCGACACCTTCAACGTCACGCAGTTCACCGCCGAACGGAACAGCGAATGACCGCACCGAACAATCCCTCGGCCCGGACTCTGCGCGTCGGTGCCCTCACCCGCGTCGAGGGCGAGGGGGCGCTCAACGTGGAGCTGCGCGACGGGGTTCCGGAGGTCGTGGAGCTCAACATCTACGAACCGCCCCGGTTCTTCGAGGCGTTCCTGCAGGGCCGGGCATACACCGAGCCGCCGGATATCACCGCCCGCATCTGCGGTATCTGCCCGGTGGCCTATCAGACCAGCGCCTGCAACGCGATCGAGGACGCCTGCGGGGTGACGCTGCCTGACGAGCTCGTCGCGTTGCGCCGGCTGCTGTACTGCGGGGAGTGGATCCACAGCCACACCCTGCACATGTACATGCTGCATGCGCCGGACTTCCTCGGAGCGCCCGATGTCATCACCGTGGCGCGCGACCACCGCGAAGCGGTGGAACGCGGGTTGGCGCTGAAGAAGGCGGGAAACCGGCTGCAGGAGGCCGTCGGCGGTCGGGCGATCCACCCGGTCAACGTCCGGGTGGGCGGCTTCTACTCCGTCCCCACCCGCGCCGATCTGCAACCGATGGCCGAGGAGCTGCGTCGCGCCCTCGACCATGCGCTGGCCACCGTCGAGTGGGTCTCGGACTTCGACTTCCCCGACCTCACGGTCGATCACGAGTTCCTCGCGCTCACCGGCGACCGGTACGCGCTCGAGGGCGGCACCATCACCCGCAGCGACGGACCGGCATTCGGAATCGCGGAGTTCAGCGACCACGTCCGCGAGACCCACGTGGCGCATTCCACCGCGCTGCACGCCACGTTGGACGGCCGTCCGCACCTGACCGGGCCGATGGCCCGCTACAGCCTCAACCACGACCGGCTCTCGCCGCTGGCCAAGGAGGCCGCGTCGGCCGCGGGCCTGGGCGATGAATGCCGGAACCCGTTCCGCAGCATCGTGGTTCGGGCGGTCGAGACGGTGTACGCCGTGGAGGAGGCGCTGCGCATCATCGACAACTATGAGCGCCCGGCCCGCCCCTCTGTGGAGGTCGAACCGCGCGCGGGAGTGGGCCACGGCTGGAGCGAGGCACCCCGAGGGTTGCTTTACCACCGCTACGAGATCGACGACGCCGGGCTCATCAAGGCCGCGCTGATCGTCCCGCCGACCTCGCAGAACCAGGCGGCCATCGAGGCCGACCTCACCCAGGTTCTGGTGGCCGGCATCGACCTCGACGACGCGGCGCTGACGACGATGTGCGAGCGGGCGATCCGCAATTACGACCCGTGCATCTCGTGTGCCACCCACTTCCTGACGCTGAACATCGACCGTCGTTGAGCCGACCGTCGTTGAGCCGACCGCCGTTGAGCGCCGTCGTCATCGGTCTCGGCAACCAGCATCGCCGGGATGACGGAGTTGGGCCCGCGGTGGCCGAACTGCTGGATACGTTGGGGTTGAACGGGATCCGGGTACTCAGATGTCCCGTCGAACCGACCGCGATCCTGGACGCGTGGGCCGGTGCGGAACTGGCCGTGGTGATCGACGCGGTGTTGGTCGACGCCGGGGCCGGCGGACGGCCCGGGCAGGTCCGCCGCCACGCACTGGAGGATCTGGCCGAGCCCAGGTCGGTCAGCTCCCACGACCTCAACCTGGCCCAGACCTACCGGCTCGGTATGGCCCTCGGCCGTGCCCCGGCTTCGGTCGTCGTGGTCGGCGTCGACGTCGAGGACAACGACCACGGCGTGGGGCTGAGCCCCGCAGTCGCCGCTGCGCTACCCGAAGCGGTACGGACCGTCCTGGATATCCTCTCCCAGCAGGCTGAGATAGCCCCGCACCAGCAGTCGTAGTCTGCGGGCGGCGTCGTCGACGATGGCGGCGGTCTGCGAGCGCAGATCCCCGGCGCCGATCCCGAGGCGCGCCATATCTGCGTCCCGATCCTCGGCGATCCACAGCTCCAACAGGGTGGGGTCGAGTTCGGGATGAAACTGCAGGCCGAGCGCCCGGCCCATTCGGAATGCCTGTACCGCACGCGGACTGCGGGCCACCTCGGATGCCCCCGGCGGGACGGTGAGCCGGTCGAAGTGCCACTGAAACCACGGGCCCGCCGGCACCAGATCCGGCTCGGCGCTGACGATGTCGTGCCACCCGAGTTCCGGCTC
>JAUPKO010000584.1 GCA_030837395.1 Actinomycetota bacterium
TGCGTTGCCGACAACTGCGGGACTAGCGTCGAAGCAGGGGAGCGACCGAGAGGCGGCAGTTGACATGAGCGCAGACGGTGCAGCAGGCGCAACAGTGGACCTGGCCAAGGACGGTGGCTCCGATGGGGGCGGCGGAAGCCTTGGTCTCGGGGCCGCGGCCGCTCTGGTCATGGGTTCGATCATCGGGACCGGCGTGTTCCTGTTGCCGGCTTCGTTGGCGGCCTTTGGCACGATCTCGCTGGTGGCGTTCGTCTTCACGGCGATCGGCGCCATTGCGTTGGCTCAGATGTTCGGTGTGCTGAGCAAGCGGATGCCGGCCGATGGTGGGCCATATGCCTACTCCCGGGCAGCCTTCGGCAATGTCGTGGGCTTCTTCAACGCGTGGTCCTATTGGATCACCGCGTGGGCGGGCAACGCTGCGATCGTGGTGGCCTGGATCGTGTACGTGGAGGTGTTCATCAACACCGGCCACAACAAGGTGTTCAGCATCGTGATCGGCTTTGTTGGGCTGTGGCTGCCGGCGGCGGTCAACCTGTCCGGGGTCAAGAACATGGCGTCGGTGCAGATCGTCACGACGATCATCAAGTTCATCCCGCTGGTCATCATCTCGACTGTCGGGCTGTTCTTCATCGACTGGAGTTACCTGACGAGCAACTGGAACATCTCCGGTAAGTCGCCGATGGCCGCGATCGTCACCTGCATGGCGTTGGCGGTGTTCTCGTACCTCGGGGTCGAGACCGCGGCCGTCGCTGCCGGCAAGGTGCGCAACCCCCGGCGCAACGTGCCTCTGGCGAGTCTGCTGGGCACACTGGCCTGCACGGTGGTCTATCTGCTGAGCACGCTGGTGATCTTCGGCACCGTGCCCAACAAAGACCTCACCGCCGATGGTGCACAGCCGTTCACGCAGTCGTTCAACGCGATGTTCGGCGGCACGTGGTCGGGGTACGCCGTGGCCGTGGCCGCGATCGTCTCAGGGCTGGGCGCACTCAACGGCTGGACCATGATCTGCGCCGAGATGCCCCTGGCCGCCGCTCGCGAGGGACTGTTCCCGCGGCAGTTCGCCAAGCTCTCGGGCAGGGGCGTGCCGGCGTTCGGCATCATCGCCTCGACGGTGTTGGCATCGGCGCTGATGATCTTCAGCTACATGGGTCAGGCCGGCGCCGACGTGTTCAACCTGATGATCCTGCTGGCGGGCCTGACTGCTGCAGTGCCCTATCTGTTTAGCGCGCTGGCCCTGATCAAGTGGTCGTTCAAAGCCGATGAGCGCACCCCGGGCGCGAACTGGAAGTTCGACGGTGTGGTGGCGGTGGTGGGGCTGCTGTTCTCGGCGCTGATCATCTACGGCTCGTTCACGGATTCGAGCACGGTCGTGTCGCTGATGATCCTGTCGGTGGTGGTATTCGTGCTCGGTTTGGCCCTCTACCTCTACATGCGTCGGCAGTTCACCGAAGTGCCGGCCAAGCCGTCCGCGGGGTGACCCGCGGCCCAGCCCACGCCGACGGTCGGATCGGGGCAAGGGTCCTTGGTCCTGTGGAGGGCTCGATGGGTGATGAGGGGTCACAATGGCGACATGATCATCGAACTGATCGTCGATGTCGTGCCGATGGCACTGGGCATTGCGTTGTCGCCATTCCCGGTGATACCGGCGATCATGCTTCTGCTGACACCGCGGCCGGTGCCGGTGAGTTCGGCGTTCGTGGCTGGGTGGCTGGTCGGGGTGGGGCTGGCGACGAGCGCCTTTGTGGCGCTGGCCTCGGTGCTGGACCGTGCCGATGATCAGCCTGGGTGGGTCGCGTGGGTGCGGGTGGGGATCGGCCTGGCGTTGGTGGCGCTGGGGGTGCGGCAGTGGCTGACGCGGCATGCCCGCACCAAGACGCCGGCCTGGATGGCGTCGTTGGAGTCGGCGACGCCCGGTTCGGCGGCCAAACTGGCGCTGTTGCTGTCGGTGGCCAACCCCAAGATTCTGCTGTTGGCGGGGGCTGCCGGGGTGACGATCGGGTCGGACGAACCCGGGGTCTCGGTGGCGGCCGTGGTGGTCGTCGTCTTCACGTTGCTGGCATCGGTGTCGGTTGCGCTGCCGTTGGCGTCGTACCTGGTGGCGGGGGAGCGGGTGCTCGGGCCGTTGCGGAAGGCGCGCGACTGGCTGCAAACCAACAACTCGGCTGTGATGGCGGTGGTCATCACGGTGATCGGGGTGCTGGTGCTGGTCAAGGGGGTGCGGGGGCTCTGACCGGCGGAGCACAACTTCGGGCCGAATCGCGGAGTGTCGGCCCTATCGATTCGCCGGACCCGCCATCATGAGGTCCATCATGAGGTCCATCATGAGGTCAACTGTCGACAGGAGAAGACCATGGGCATTGTGTGGACCATCATCGGGGCACTGTTCGCGGGCATCATCATCGGACCGCTGGGCCGACTGGTTGTGCCGGGCAAGCAGGACATCAGCCTGATCATGACGATCGTCGTAGGGGCGGTCGGGGCATTGGTGGGCGGCTTCGTAGCGACGCTCATCGGGGTGGGTGACACGAGCGGCATCGACTGGATCAAGTTGGGCATCCAGGTGGTGGTCGCTGCCATCTGCGTGGTGCTGTACGTGAAGTTCGCCGGCAACAAGTCGTCCACACCCACCGCCTGATCTGCTGCCGCCACCGACGGGCGGATCCCGTCAGTGGGGGAATAGAACCGTCGGGGGTCGGCGTTAGGCTGTGCGTACAACTCAACAGGGGGTGAACGGTTTCGACACCGGTCACCGCAACAAGAGAAGCGAGCCGAGAACGGTGGTCATCTCGTTAACGATCCGCCAAAAACACAAGTGCCGATACACAGCGCACTGACTTCGCCCTCGCTGCCTAGCAGCTAGCGCACTAAGGAGTCCGTCAGCCCGGGGCTGTTCCCGACCCGGTTCCTGGCGTCAACGAGGGAACTTGCCGACGGCCTCCGCTCACGGGGGGCTCAGGGACATTAATCAGTGAGGTAGGCCGTGTTCCCCGATGGGCCGCACAATGCGGGGAGGCCGAACCACACTAAAGCGGCTGCGCTCGGAGAAGTCTTGAAGCTGTGCCGATGGACGCGGGTTCGATTCCCGCCACCTCCACCCCTGGAGCGAGGAACAGTTGCGTAAGTATTTGAGGGATAGCGCCACTTCCCGGACCTCACCACGAGAGGGCCGCACCGTCATCGGTGCGGCCCTCTCGCGCGTGTGGTGGGTTCAGGCGGCGCGGGCTGGCGATGCCGTCACGCCTGTGCAACCGGCCCTGTTCTTGCAGTAGCGTCAAATCTGGGCTTGACCGGCCCGATCCGTTGCGGGGAGTGTGGAGCGCCAACAGGCTTGGAGGGTGCGTGCCCGTGAACGAGATTGGTGTGGCCCGCCCCCGTCCAGACGGTGGGGGTCGGGTTGCAGATGCTGAAGCTGCAGCAGCGGCGGTGCGCCTCCGTTCGCTGGTCCATGTGTTGCCGGACCCGATGGTCGTTTGTGTGGCTGCGCGCGTCGGCCTAGTGGAGTGTCGCCACTAATGTACTGGGTATCTGCGGTTGGCTGTTCTGGTTGATACTTTTGACCAGAGGGAGTCGTCATGCCACGTCCGAAGGAGTTCACGGTCGCGTTGACCGCTGCCGATCGCGCGACGCTGACCAGGGTGGTGTCCTCGGGTACGCACCCTGCTCGGATGATCACCCGGGCACGGATCCTGCTCGCTTTGGACGAGACCCAGGGTCCAGCCCCGGACCGGCGGGTGATCGCCGAACGGCTGGGGACTTCGGAGAGCACGGTGTACCTGGTGGCCAAAGCGTTCACCGTCCATGGCGGCCGGGTGGACGAGGTGATCGCGCGTAAGAAGCGGGCCACGCCGCCGGTCGAGCCGAAGGTGACCGGGGAGGTGGAGGCCCGGGTGATCGCGCTGGCCTGCAGCCCGCCACCGGACGGGTACGCGCGGTGGACGCTGCGACTGCTGGAGAAACACGTGATCGTCACCGAGGGGATTCCCCCGATGGACCACTCCACGATCGGCAGGGTCCTAAAAAGGGGGCGCTTAAGCCTCATCTGAAGGCCTGCTGGACCATCCCACCGCACCAGAACGCCGCGTTCGTCGCGGCCATGGAAGACGTCCTGGGCGTGTATGCCCGCCCCTACGACCCCGCATTCCCTGTCGTGGTGATGGACGAGAAACCGTTGCAGCTTCTTGCCGACGCCCGCCCGGGCACCCCGGCCGCGCCCGGGCGTCCAGCCCGGCAAGACTCCGAGTACGTCCGTCACGGCACCTGCTCGATCTTCGTGTGGGCCGAACCGCTGCGCGGCTGGCGCCGGGCCTACGCCGAACACACCCGCACCCGCCTGGACTTCGCCGCCGGCGTCGAGCGCCTGCTGACGGTGGACTACCCGGACGCCGAGAAGGTCGTGCTGGTGATGGACAACCTCAA
>JAUPKO010000058.1 GCA_030837395.1 Actinomycetota bacterium
GGAACGACTGGCGCCCGACCAACCCCCGCCAGTTCCCACACAACACCAGGTGGCGCGAGGCTTCACTCTCTTCGCGGCCCGCGACTGCACAATCAACCCCTGGTGCACCAATACGGGGAACGAGGGGTCCTGATTGACACGGTCGATCAGGCGCCCGCGGACGTCGCCGAGGACGCCCGTCACGCCTTTGGGGCCGACCTCATCGATGCGGTGCCTGCGGCGGACTGCGTACTGCTCACCTTCGCAAGCCCCACTGCGGCCGACCGCGTCGCCACCCTCCTGCGTCACCGCAACGCCGCCGCCGACGTGGCCGATACTGCCCGCCCCGCCGGCCCCAACCCGCACCTGGTCAGCATCGACGTCTGCTACGACGGTCCTGACCTCGCAGATGTCGCGCGGCACCTGGGTGTCACTGTCGACGACGTGATCGCGCTGCACTCGCAGGGCACCTTTGACGCCGGGTTCTTCGGGTTCTCACCGGGCTTCGCCTACCTCACGGGGCTGCACCCGCGCCTGCACTTGCCCCGCCGAGCGACACCACGCACCGCCGTGCCCGCCGGTGCCGTCGCGATCGCAGCCGCCTACACGGCGGTATACCCACGCACCTCCCCCGGCGGCTGGCACCTGATCGGCCACACCGACGCCGTCATGTTCGACCCGCAACGCACTCCGCCGACGCTGGTCAGCCTCGGCGCGAAGGTCCGATTCCGACCGGTCTGACGTGCCGCGCCAGCCGCAGCGTCACCCGCCTGCCTCCGTGTCGACATCCCGCGACATCTTGGTGAACAGCCGCCCAACCCCCTTGGCGCCGCGACCATGTTTGGCTTGATTGGGAACGTGACTACCTCGCAGCCAACCAAGGCGAAGCCCCTCGGCGAGGCGCTCGACAACGCGCCCATGACCACTCTGCATCGCCGCTTCTGGCTGCTCGCAGGCCTGGGGATCATGCTGGACGGGTTCGACTTCTTCATCATCGGTGTGGCCAACCCCCTGATCAGCAAGGACTTCGGTGCCTCTGCCTGGCAGTCGGGGCTGGTGGCCTCGGCGGCGATCCTCGGCGCTGTGGTCGGGGCCGCCGGCCTCGGGCCGCTCGGCGACAAACTGGGACGGCGGCGGATCTTCCACTACGACCTCGTGATGTTCGCGGTGTTCTCGGTGGGCTGCATGCTCGCGTGGGACATCTGGTCGCTCATCGGGTTCCGGTTCCTGCTGGGCATCGCGATCGGCCTGGACTATCCGATCGCAGCCTCCTACCTGGCTGAGGTGCTGCCGCAACGCAACCGTGGCCGCTGGCTCGTCTCGGCGTTCTCGCTGCAGGCGGTGGGCATGCTGCTCGGTGCCCTCGTGGGCGTGGGAGTGCTCCTGCTGCTGCCGGAGGTCGACTCCTGGCGCTGGATGTTGGGCTTCGGCATCGTGCCCGCCGTGGTGATCATCTGGCTGCGCCGAAAGACCCCGGAGAGTCCTCGTTGGCTGGCCCAGAACGGCCATGAGGCGGAGGCCTGCGAGGTCGCCGGACGGCTCGTCGGCGGACCGGTGGTGGTCACCGAGGTCGATCGCGCGCGTGCTGACAAACCTCCCACGGGCCTCCACGCACTCGTGCAGCCCGCGTTGTTCCGACCGGACATGCGGCGCCGAACCGCCTTCACCACGATCCCATGGTTCCTCATGGACATCGCCACCTACGGTGTGGGCATCTTCACGCCGACCCTGCTGGCGGCCATGGCGATCGCGGGACCCAATGCGACCTTCATCGCCGACGACATCGCTTCGACCACCGGCACCGCGTTTCTCGACATCTTCCTGGTGCTGGGGTTCATCGCGGCGATCTTCCTTGTGGAGCGGTGGGGTCGCATACCACTGCAGCTGACCGGATTCGCGGTCATGGCTGTGGCCCTGGTGGTCCTGGGGATCGCGACGGCGCTACCAGGTGGCGGCAACGAACATCTGCTCATGGTGTTCATCGGATTCGCCCTGTTCAACTTCTTCATGAACGCGGGACCGAATGCCACCACCTATGCACTGCCGGCGGAGGTGTTCCCGTCCGAGATGCGCGCGGCAGGGCACGGCTTTGCGGCGGGAATGGCGAAACTGGGCGCCGCCTTGGGGGTATTCCTGTTCCCGATCCTGTTGACGAGTATCGGGCAGGCACCATTGCTCTTCGGCCTTGCAGGCACGTGCCTGATCGCCTTTGGCGTTACCTTCGCGCTACGAATCGAGACCACCGGTCGGTCACTCAACGAGTTGTCGGGGCCGGCCGACTCGAGCCGAACGGTGTGATGGAGATTCGCGGTCTGGCGCCCCACAGCCAAAATGATTGACCACGACGAGCCGCCACCGGCCTACGCTGATCCGGTGACCCCCGGCTCCCGCGTCAGATTCCGACCCACATGAGCAGCACCATGGCGTCCTGGTCCTCATGATCATGGCCAATTCCGTCGACCCACGCCAGAACGAGGCCCAAACCCATGATGCTGAGGCCGGAGACGTCTTGCCTGTTGCCGCCGCCGAGGCGTTCTTCGGCGGCGACGACCTCGGCCTCGCCGCCCTCTCGTGGGTCCAGACGCAGCTCACCGCCTGCGGTGGCGCCGAACTGCGGGTGACCCGGACCCAGGTCGGCTGGGCGCGCCGGCGCGGTTTCGCCACCCTGTGGTCACCCCGCCGCGCCACGGGCCACGGCGCCCCATGGGCCCTGACAATCCACCTGTCCCAGCGTCTGGACTCCCCCCGGTTCAAGCAGGTCGTCGAGGTTCGCCCCGATCTGTGGGCACACCACCTGGAACTGTGGGATGCAGCGTCACTCAATGACGACGTGGCCGCCTGGCTGCATCGGGCCTGCGACGACGCCTCTCACGTGACCGTGCTCGACCCTGGCCCCGCAGCGATCCTCGTGGACGAGGGGCGACGGGGGTGGGCCCACCTGGCCGTCACCTCCTCGGGCGCCTTCGACCGCCCCGCCCACCGCCTGGCCAACCGCCTCGTCGGCAACAACCCCGGGGCGGCCACGATCGAATACCTCCTCGGGCCCCTCAGTCTGCTGTTCCACACTCGCACGACCATCGCCGTCACCGGGGTCGACGCCGACGTCACCCTGACCAGCCCCCAAGGCCGCCGCACGACTCACACCACCCACTCGACCATCGCGGCCGGGAGGGGCAGCACCGTGACAATCGGCACCGCCACGTCGGGCCTGCGCGGCTACCTCGCGGTGCGTGGCGGCTGGGACGTTGCGCCGGTACTGGGGTCACGCTCGCGCGACACGCTGGCCGGCCTCGGCCCCGAGCCGCTGCGACCGGGCACCGGCCTGCCTATCGGCACCGCCAGCGGCCCCTTCCCCGCCACCGATCACGCCCCCCGACCCGCGCCGCCACGACACCTGGTCCTGCACCTGCTGCACGCTCCCCGGGCCAACGCCCTGCTGCTGCCCCGATCCGCCCTGGCACACCTGGAATGGGCCATCTCACATGAGTCCAACCGCATTGGCGTGCGGCTGCGCGGACCCCGCCTGCCGGTCACCGCGCAGGCTGCCTCCGAGCCGCTCGTACGCGGTGCGGTACAGGTCCCGCCCGATGGTCAACCTGTGATCATGGGGCCGGATCACCCCACCACTGGCGGCTACCCGGTGATCGGTGTGGTGGCCGAGGCCGACACCGATGCCCTCGCCCAGGCGCGCCCCGGCACGACGGTGCGGCTGCGACCCATGGGCAGTGCGTAGGGTTGGGCCCATGACCAATGGCCCCATCGTGTGGATCGACTGTGAGATGACCGGGCTCGACCTCGGCCGCGACGCCCTCGTGGAAGTGGCGGTGATCATTACCGACGAGAACCTCACCCCGCTGGACGACGGCATCGACTTGATCATCGCCCCGCCACCGGAGTCGCTGGTCGACATGGACCCGTTCGTCGTCGACATGCACACGAAGTCCGGCCTACTGGCGGCCCTTCCCGACGGCGTGACGCTGGCCGAGGCGCAGGAGGCCGTCCTGGCCTACGTGCGCGCTCACGTGCCCGACGTGCGCAAGGCCCCGCTGGCCGGCTCCAGCGTGCACATGGACCGCGCCTTCCTGGCCCGCGACATGCCAGAGCTGGTGGAACACCTGCACTACCGGATCATCGACGTGTCCAGCATCAAGGAACTGGTCCGACGCTGGTACCCGCGGGTGTACTTCGCCTGCCCGGAGAAGCGCGGCGGACACCGGGCGCTTGCCGACATCCTGGACTCGATCCGTGAACTGCGGTACTACCGGCAGACGGTCTTCGTCACCGATCCCGGACCCAGCTCCGCCGAGGCCAAAGAGGTCGCGCAGGCGCTCAACGACGCCTGACGCCGGTGGTGGTGCCTGACGCCGGCGGTGGTGATTGCAGGCGGTGGCGTCACGCCCCGGAGTAGTAGCCCGTGATGTCGACCAAGGCGTGTGTCCGGTTGCTTCGGCAGATGATGTCGAGCGTGCGCGCGAAGGAGTTGATCGCCAACGTGAGCCCGTTCGCCAGCACCTGATTGTCCGCACTCCAGTTGATGGACGAAGTATTCGAGCCCTGCCTGGCATTGGGCACCAGCGCGAGGTTGCCGCGGCCGACGGTCCCGACGACCGTCACGTTCAGCGTCACCGCCGTCGTGCCGGGCGGGACGGCGTTCGGCTCAGTGACTTTGCCCAACGAATTGCGACCGTCCGCCACGGAGACCGTGCGTGTGGTGTCCGGTTCTAGGATCCCGGTCACCACCCCCGGCACCGCGACCCAGCGCGAGTCGTACACCCGGACCGGCTGAATGGGGACGAAACCACCGGCCACCGTCGGTCCGGCGAGTTGGCGCCACGTCCCCGGGGTGCCGCCCGCGACGCACACCCAGAGTTCCAGCCGACCGGACAGCGTTTGAGCCGCCACGATGTCCCCGGCCACCCAGGTACCGTCAATCGGTACCCCAGTTCGCCCGTTGGACAACCGGAGGGTGGGCCCGCTCGAGGAACGGAACTGCCCCGCGGGCCCGGAGAAGGAAGAGGCGTTGAGGCCGGCACCGCCACCGTTCGAGACCCCCTCGACCCCAGTTCGATCCCGCGAGAATCCGAACACGGCCGTGCCGCCGTTGGTGCGCCCCACCACTCCGAAGGTTGCTCCCCGGCCCTCAACGCCAGCCCCCTCCGGGCTCTCCCCCAGCACCCCGAGTTGTGAGGTGCTCCTGCCCTCGATGCCATTGCCACCAGTCGACTCGGCCCGAACTGCGGGCCCTCCGGCCGCTGTCGCGAGGGCGGCCGCGCCGGCCCCCGTCGCCCGGGCATGCACGCCGTTGCCGGCACCGGTGTTGGCCACGGTAAAGGTCTGGAACCCGCTGGTGGACGTCAGCGTTGTCCCCGAGCCATCGGCGACGTTGGTGGCACCGAACTGCATCGCCCCGACGCCCGCTGCAGCCGGTGAGGCGCCGGCAACCGCGGCGGTCGCCCCCGCGGCGGCGCCCAGCGCTCCAAGCAGCACGCCGCGTCGACTCCAGCGAGGGTCGGCGTCGGGCGTCGGTTGGCCGCCCAGTGTGCCGGGTGGGGTGCCGCCAGCGGCAACTTCGCCGCGCAATTGGGCAACCTCGGCACGAAGATGCGCGAGCTCGGACATCACCTCGCGCCAGGCCGCAGCCTCGATCGGGGCGGCCGGTGGGCCGGGTGTGCCAACCGTGTCGGGGCCGTCGTCCGAACCGGGACCGTTCATGGACATCGCTTCACCGCCTAAGTCGCGCCGGGAGGGGACCCTCAGGATGGCACGTGCCCGCGCGAGTGTGAAGACCCCACAGCACCCGGCCAACCCCCCTAACGATGTGGTGCGCCGCCAGGGACTCGAACCCCGAACCCGCTGATTAAGAGTCAGCTGCTCTGCCAGTTGAGCTAGCGGCGCGCGTCGATGAGCATACCGCAGGTGGTGTCGCTGTTGTGCGCCTACTCCACTCATGATGAGATAGGCACCCCTTACCTAACCCCGCGGAGGAATCCACATGGCGTTCGAACTGCCCCCCTTGCCCTACGACTACGACGCCCTCGAGCCGTTCGTCGACGCCCAAACGATGCACCTGCACCACGACAAGCACCACCAGGCGTACGTCGACAAGCTCAACGCTGCGGTCGAGGGCACCGAGTGGGCCGACAAGTCAATCGACGAGATCGTCGCCAACCTCGCCGATCTGCCCGCCGACATCGCCGGTCCCGTGCGCAACAACGGCGGCGGCCACTTCAACCACACGCTGTTCTGGGACTGGATGACCCCCGAGCACGGTCAGACCCCCGAGGGCGAGTTGGCCGCGGCCATCGATGACACTTTCGGCTCATTCGATGACTTCAAGACGAAGTTCGAGGCCGCCGGTGTGGCCCGCTTCGGCTCCGGATGGGTGTGGCTGATCCGCGACGCCGGGTCACTGTCGATCGTGTCCACCGCCAACCAGGACTCCCCCGTCACCGATGGTGCCGAGGTGCTGCTGGGCAACGACGTGTGGGAGCACGCCTACTACCTCAAGTACCAGAACCGCCGCCCGGAGTACCTCAAGGAGTGGTGGAACGTCGTCAACTGGGCCAAGGTCGGCGCCGCGTTCGACGCCTGATCACCCCGCACCAACCACCGAACCCGGCGGCCCTTCACCAGAAGCGGCTGCCGGGTTCGCCTTTGAACGGTCCGACCACGGCTGAGGTGATCCAACCGCCGTAGAAGCCGCCGGCCTGCCCCCGCACCACCTCGCCGTCGACCGTCACCTCATCCATCCTGTCCGGGTACACGCTGATGTGGTCGCGCAAAGCGTCGTAGGGAGCGCGGGGCCGGGGGTAATCCCACGCCGCTGCGGCGGCCACCGCCAACTCCCGCCCGTCGTCGTCCGCCGCCACCACGTCGAAGTACCGCGCCGCGCCCTTCCACTCGCACATGCTCGACCCCCGCGTCGGCCGCAGCGCCCCCGAGCGCCACGCGGTCAGCGGCAAGTAGAAGGTGGGCGGGTGCGAGGTCTCCTTGATCAGCAGCGCGTACTCCGCCCGGCACACCAGCACCCCGCCGAACACGACAACGATGTCGACCTCGAGCCGCTCCAGCAGCGGCGGGCGCGGGTAGTCCCACACCGACTCCTGACCCGGCCCCGGCGTCACCGGCACCACGCCCGCGGGCGGCGTCATGGTCAGGAGAAGATGCTCTTGACGACCTTGATGACCACCACGCCCGCCACCACTGCACCGACGGTCATGGCGACCTTCTCGGGCCGTACGGCGCCGTATTCGTCGACGTAGAAGGACTTCACCTTCTCGACCTGACGGTTCATGATGTTCTTGGGCGCCAGGGCCTCTTGCAGTTGGGTGATGGTCTCGGCCAGGCGCTCCCGGGTGGCGTCCATATCGGACTCGATCTCGGCCATGGTGCGTCCGGTGGCGGCCGCGCCCGCCTTGCCCTGACCCTTGACCGTGTCCAAGGAAGCCCCGGTGGCGTTGGTCGCAGCCGTCTGAGCCTTGGCGGCCGTGGCGGCCGCCTTCTGCTGCACCGGGGCGGCCTGCTGCGGCACCGGCTGAGCCTTGACTTCGGGGACGATGGAACCCACCTTCGGCGCAGCGGGCGCGGGGGTGCTGGGGATGTTCTGCGTGGCCATGGTGGCAGCCTACGGGGTGCCGACCCCGGGATCGAAGCCAAAGGGGAGTTCGAGTCTGTGCCGCGCCAACAGATCGGAGTCGGCCAGCAGCTTCGGGGTGGCGTCGTCGGCCCGCACCCGACCCTCGTCGAGGATCACCGACCGTGGGCACAGCTGCAGCGCGAACGGCAGATCGTGGGTGACCATCAGCACCGTGACGTCCAGCGCGGCCACCACCTCGGCCAACTCCCGCCGGGCCGCCGGGTCCAGATTCGAAGTCGGTTCGTCCAGCACCATCACTGCGGGCCGGCACGACAGCACCGTGGCGATCGCCACCCGACGCCGCTGGCCGAACGACAGGTGCCCCGGGTAGGCCTCGGCGGCATCTGCCATGCCCACCGCCGCCAGCGCCTGCGCAACCCGTGCGGGCACCTGCGCGGCCGGCACGCCGAAGTTCATCGGTCCGAACGCCACGTCCTGCGCGACGGTGGGCATGAACAACTGATCGTCGGGGTCCTGGAACACCAGCCCCACCGCCGAACGCACGCGCGCCAACGACTCGCGAGCGACCACCTCACCATCGATGGCCACCTCACCTGCGGTGGCCAGGAGGATGCCATTGAGGTGCAGCGCCAGGGTGGTCTTGCCGGCGCCGTTGGGGCCCAGCAGCGCCACCCGCTCGCCGGGGTCGATGCGCAGGTCGACGCCGTCGAGCGCACGGTGATCGCCGGGGTAGTCATAGACGAGGCCGCTGACGCGGATCGCCGGGGTCACCTCAACCACGTGAGCACACCGATCGTCAGTGCGGCGGCAGGCAGAGCCAAGCCGGTCACCCAGGTGGTCGGCGGGGCCGCGACCGACCCCATGGCCCAGGCTCGGGCCGTTCCGTCGTACCCCCGGGACATCATGGCCACTTGAATCCGCTCACCACGCTCATACGTGCGAATGAACAGGGCACCGAGGCTGCGCGCCACGGCCGGCCAGGCCCGCACGTGGTGGGCCCGGAACCCTCGGGCCACCATGGCCGTGCGCATCCGCCCGGCCTCGGCGGCGACAACGTCGACGTAGCGCACCATGAAGCCGGTGATCTGCACCAGCAACCCCGGCAATCGCAGCCGCGCCAGGCCCCCCACCAGGTCGGTGGGGCGCGTGGTGGCCGCCAGCACCACTGCCACCGCCACGCCGAGGGTGCCTTTGGCGAGAATGTTCCACGCCGCCCACAGACCCTCCTCGGACAGGGTCAGCGGTCCCACGTCGATCCGCTCGCCCCGACCCACCACCGGCAGCAGGATCGCGAAGATCACGAAGGGCAGTTCGAGGGCCATCCGCCGTAGTTGCAGGGCCGGCGGAATGCCAGCCACCGCGACGAGCATGCCCACCAACACCGCGTAGCCGCCGAAGGCCGCCACGTCCTCCCGCGGGGTGGCCACCACCACCAGGGCGAAAAGCACCGCGGCAACGACTTTGACTTGGGCAGGGAGGCGATGGATGCGGGTCTCACCTGGCAGATACAGACCCTCCACCGTCAGGTGCCCGGGCTGCTCGTGGCAGCGCCCTCGGAACCGGCGTCGTTGCCGCCACCGGCACCCAGCCGTCGACGGCCCACCATGGCGAACAGGCCGAAGGCCACGGCAGCCGTGAGGGCCACACCGACGACGCCGGCCGCGGCAGCACCGAGCGGACCGCTGTCGGACCCACCAACGGCCACCTGGTAGTCCGCCAGCGGCGACCGGGAGGTGGCTGAGTCTTGGGCCGACGATGCAAAGCCCGTGTCCTGGGCCACCCTCTCGAGGCCGTCGGGCTGACTCGACGCCAGCAGCGACACTACGCCGGCAATCAGCAGGCATGCCGCCGCTGCCAGCGCGTAGAAGCGGCGTCCGGCAAGCCAACTGGACCCGTGCACCTGCGACTCGACAACTGCGTGGGCGCGGACCTCACCCACATCGCCGATGTGACCCCCACCGGCCTGGCTCATACCGCGATCCGTGCATCTGACTGCCCCGCCGCTGCAACCACCCGTCGACGTACCCGCAGGCCGTACACCAGGTCGGGTCGCACGGCGACGACGGCTGACACGACCATTGCCGTGATCACAGCCTCGCCAACGCCGATCAGCGCGTGAACACCCAGCATCGCGGCGGCGACCGTCTGGGCTGTCAGGGGCACATTGCCACCGGCCACAAACTCGACGATGAATCCCGATGCCGCCGCCAGCACGCTGACGAAGCCGGCAACCCCGGCGGCAAGGCCCACCCGCGACACCGATCTTCGCGCACCGTCCGACCATCGGTCCACCAGCCACATCGCGCCCCGGAAGGTGAACCAGCCCGCGACCACCGCCAAAACCCCCAGATTCACCACATTGAGCCCCAGCGCCGACAATCCCCCATCGGCGAACACCAACGCCTGCACCGTCAGCACCACGGTCATCGCCAGCACCGCGGCATACGGGCCGATCAGAATGGCCGCCAGCGCTGCGCCGATCAGGTGGCCGCTGGTGCCGGCCGCCACCGGAAAGTTGACCATCTGGGCGGCAAACACGAACACAGCCGTCAGCCCGGCCATCGGGGCGGACGCCTCGGTCACTTCGTTGCGGGCCCCCCGCAGGCTCACAGCCACGGCGGCAACGGCCACCGCCCCCGCGACGATGGACACTGGGGCATCGATGAAGCCGTCGGGGATGTGCATCCCGCCAGCCTAGTCGCCTGGTGTTCGTAGTTGCAAAGTGTTCGCATTTGGATTTACCCCCCGGGTGACGGCGCGCGGGAGTGGGCCCCGTCCTCGGCCCCGATGTTGCACCATCAGCCCGGTCTGCCTAGCGTTGCCGACATGTCTCGCCTCAACCCCGGGGACCCCGCTCCCCCGTTCACCCTGACCGCCGCCGACGAGTCGGAGGTCTGGCTGTCAGACTTCGCCGGCCGCACCGTGGTGGTGTATTTCTACCCCGCCGCCATGACCCCCGGTTGCACCACCGAAGCGTGTGACTTCCGCGATTCGCTGGCCTCGCTGGCAGCCCACGACGTGGCGGTGCTCGGCATCAGTCCGGACAAGCCGGCCAAACTGGCCAAGTTCATCGAGCGCGACGCCCTGACCTTCCCGCTGCTGTCAGACCCCGACCGCGAGGTCATGACGGCTTACGGAGCCTGGGGCGAGAAGACGATGTACGGCAAGAAGGTCACCGGCGTGATCCGCTCCACCTTCATCGTCGACGGCGACGGCACCATTCGCGAGGCCATGTACAACGTCCGCGCGAAGGGGCACGTGGCACGCGTCCGGGGACTGCTGGGCATCGAGTAGCGCCCGCGCCCCTGCGGGTTCAGGCGGTTGGGCCGGCCAGGCCGTTGTCGCGCAGCCACCCCTGCAGGGCATCCGCGAACCGGGCCGGATCCTTGCGGTGCGGCTCGTGGCCGGCATCGTCGAACACCACGAACGTGCTCGAATCGAGCAGGTCGTGGGCGTTCTCGCCGTGGGCCACGGGCAGGATCGAGTCTTTCGCTCCCCACACGATCAACACCGGCACGTCGTTCGACAGGTGGAGCTTCTCCAGCGCCGACACCCGCTGACCGGTGTGATCCACCACGCTGCGCAGGGTCGCCAGGAACGAGTGCCGACCGTCCGGGTCGCTGAGCCGGTCGATACGGTCCATCACCCGGTCCGGGATCAGATCCGGGCGACGGGTCAACCGGCGGGCCTGCTGGCGCAGCGAATCCAAGGCCGACATGGTCCGCGGATTGAGCCCGACCTGCAGGACGACTCCAGCTCCGGGCAGCGACAACAACCGCAAGATCAGGTTGGCGTCCTGGCCCAGCCCACCTGAGGACACCAGCACCAACCCGACCACGTATGACGGGTACTGGTAGTGGAACTGCAACGCCACGCCACCGCCGAGGGAATGACCCACGATCACGGCCCGATCGATGCCGAGGTGGTCCAGCAGGTCGCGTACGGCGCTGGCCATGGAGCCCAGAGAATAGTCACCCGGGCCCTTGGCCGACTCGCCATGACCGGGCATGTCGATAGCGATCACCGGCACCCCACGGCCCGACAGGATCGCCGCCGAAGTCTCCCATCCCGCAGCTGACGAGCCCACACCGTGCAGCAACACCAGTGGCACCCCGACTCCTGGGTATCGCACGTACGAGAGGTCCCTGCCGTGGAGCACGGCAACCTCCCGTTGGACCGCATCCGCGCGCTGTGTCGTCGACATCCACACCTCCTTCAAGAGTGATCGGGCGCCGCAACCATGCGGTGGCGGCGCAAACCTACTATACCGTAAGTTACGCAACCGTAGGTTTGGGCGCCGACGGATCTGTCGACAGCCTCGGCCGGACTGGGGCACAGCGACACGGCCTTCTCGTCCACTAACCTGAGCCGCACCCCGGGACCCCGCACCCGCAACCCACAGCCGGGACCCCGCACCCCGTACAGGAGCAGCCATGGCCGAGACCACCCTGTGCCGCCTGGCGATCACTTCCCGGGCTGGCGTCGCCCTCACCAGCGGCGTGGTGGAGCAATCCGCCGACCTGTTGGGCCTCGGAGCGGCGGATCGATCCCGACTGGGCACCCTCACCCATGAACTTGTGGATGCCATCCTGCGGGAGGCCTTTAGCGGCTCGGACGCCATCGAGTTGGAACTCGAGGTCACACGCGTCACCGGTGCTATGCGGTGCGTGATCAAGGATCGCGGCGCCCCGATGGACTTCGGCCGCGGCGGCTACCCGCCCCGGGTCGCCGACCTGATCCGGCTTGGCTTCGCCGACACCCTCGACGTCAAGTACGAAGCCCGCCGAGGCAATCGGACCGAACTGACCAAACACCTGACCTACACCTCGCTCACTTCGGACGCGGACTTCGCCGCGGCAATGGCGGCTGAGCCCACCGAGGAGGTGCCTATCGGCCCTGACGGCGAGGCCATCGTCGACATCCGACCCATGACAGCGGATGACTGTGTCGGCCTGGCTCGCCTGTTCTACCGCTGTTATGGCTACAGCGCTGCCTATGCGTCATTGATCTACGAGCCCGAACGGCTGGCCGAGTACGTCGAGGCCGGCAAGCACGTCGCCACGGTCGCTGTGGCGCCCTCCGGACGCATCGTGGGCCACCTCGCCAGCACCATCGAGGACCCCACCGCTGTCACCGGCCGCGTCGGCTACTACGCGGTGGACCCTGCCTGCCGGCAGCTCAACATCGGCCTTCGGGTGGCCATGGTGCACATCCCGCGCCTGCTGGAGATGGGCATCATCGGCCAGTTCTCCGAGACCGTCACCGTGCACCTGGGCAGTCAGCGGTCCGCCCTGCACAACGGTGGCCACGAGGTCGGCCTCATGCTGGCGCGGCAGTCCGCCGACCTGGACTTCCAAGGCTTCCAGGAGGACCAGGAACTGCGCAAAGCTGTGGTGCTGTTCTACATCCCGCTCGGTGTCACCCCGCACCGCGACGTTCACGTGCCACCGGCGTACCGCGAGGTCGTTGCCCGCATCTACCGCGATGCCGGGCTGGACCGCGGCATCGTCACCGACTCGACCCGGGAGGCCGAGGGGTTGGCCACCGACTCTCGCTTCACCATCAACCTGCGCCACGACACCGGCCTGGCCCATCTGAAGGTGGAATCCTACGGCCCGGACTTCCTGGTGGCACTGCAGCAGCAAGTGGCGCAGTTCCTGCTCAACCGGTTCGATCTGATCCTGGTATACCTGCCCTTGGGTAATCCGTTGACCAGCTACTTCGGCGCCGGGCTGCAGGAACTGGGGCTGTCGTTCTGCGGCGTGTATCCCGAATACGACGACGGCGACGTGCTGGTGCTGCAACACCTGAACAACGTCAAGATCGACCCCGAGCAGATCCTAGTGGCGTCCCCGATGGGCGAGTTTCTGCGCGAGTTCGCCCTGACCGATCTGCACCAGGCAGACAGCCGCCAGGCCATGCTCAGCCGCTCCAGAGCCCACATGGCTCGGCTGTTCGACGCCATCGAGGAGGACTCCCCTGCCCTGCCGGCACCACAGCCGCCCACTGCCACCGACCAGCCGGACTAATCTGGGACTGCGCCGGCCGCGAGGAGGAGCGATGCCCGACCAGACTCTGTGCCAGATCCGCGTGACGGCGCGCGATTCGGTGGGACTGCTGGGGTGCACGGCCGAGGACGTCGCAGTGCTTCTGGGAGTGGCCGGGCCGGATGCCAGCCGGTTGCGCGCCCTCGCCCAGGAAGCCGTCGAGACAATCGTTCGCGACGCCTTCGAAGGATTGCCCAACGTCGACATCAGCCTTGAGGCGCAACGCACCGCCGGCGGCTTCACCGTGATGATCACCGACCGCGGCGCCCCGCTCGACCTCGCCCAGGGCGGCTACCCACCTCGACTGGCCGACTTGATCCGACTCGGCTTCGCCGACGGCTTGGATGTGAGTTACGAACCGCGCCGGGGCAACCGCGTGTTGATCACCAAGCATCTGAACTACGCCTCAGTCGCCGCCGACGCGGAGTTCGCCGAGGCCTCCACCCATGAGGCCGGCGAAAGGCCGCAAATGGATGCCGATGGTGAGGCAATCGTCGAGGTCCGCCCCATGACGGCAGAGGACTGCCTGGCGGTGGCGCGCCTGTTTTACCGCACCTACGGCTACTCGGCGTCCTACGCCTCGATCATCTACGAACCTGATCGGCTCGCCGAGTACGTCACCAGCGGCCGGCACTTCGCGACCATCGCCGTCACCCCGACCGGCCGGGTCGTCGGCCACCTCGCCAGCAGCATTGAGGACCCGCGGGCCGTCACCGGCGCCATCGGGCTGTTGGCGGTCGACCCGGCCTACCGCAGGATGCACATCGCGGCCAAAGTGGGGTGGGCCCACATCGCCCGCCTGGTCGAACGCGGCATCGTCGGGCAGTACACCGAGGCCGTCACGGTGCACGTGGGCAGTCAACGAACGGCGCTCAAGAGCGGTGCCCACGAGGTGGGGCTGATGCTCGCCGGGCAGACGTCCGAGCTGGACTTCCGCGGCTTCGGCGGCAGTTCCGGCCACCGCCGCGCGGCGCTGATCTTCTACGGCCACCTAGGCACACCCGCCGAACGCACCGTGCATGTGCCCCACGCCTACCGCGCGGTGGTGGAGCGCCTCTACGCCGAGGCCCGACTGCCACGTACCGTGCACTCCCGGTTCGAGCGTCAACCCAGCGACGCCAAACCCGATACCCGCATCCGCGTCACCCTCAGCCACGAGACCGGGGTCGCTCGCATCCGCGTCGAGGCCTACGGTTCGGACTTCCTCGAGGCGCTGCAGGAGCACTTGCGGCAACTGCGGCTCAACCGCTACGACCTGATCCTGGTGTACCTGCCCATGTCCGACCCCGCCACCAGCCACTACGGCTCCGGCCTGCACGAGGTCGGCCTGTCGTTCTGCGGGGTCTACCCGGAGTACCGCGACGGGGACGTCCTGCTGCTGCAGAGTCTGAACAACGTCGAAGTCTTCCCCGAGGAGATCAACGTCGCCTCCGAACTGGGCGAGTTCATGCGGGATTTCGTGGTGGCGGACTTCCGCCTCGCGGCCGATCTGGCCGAACAGCGCAGCCGCTCCCGGGCGCATATGGCGCGCATCTACGAGGCTCTGGACTGATCGGGCGTGGTGACCGCACCGGGGACCCCTGCGCCGAAGGCACCTACGCGCAGATGGGGCGGCCTGCCGCTGGCCGTCTGGCCCCTCGCGCTGACCTACCTGGCGATCGCCATGAACATGACGGTGGCCACCATCGCGCTGCCGACCATCTCCGTCGAACTCAACGCAACGGCCAGCCAGTTGACGTGGATCGTCAACGCCACCCCGATGATGTCCGGCGCGCTGGTGCTGTTCGCCGGCGCCATCAGCGACCGCGTCGGACCTCGACGAATTCTGCTCGCGGGAGTCGGGGTCTTCCTGGTCGCGGCGGTCGTGTCGGGCTTCGCCACCGCACCCGAGCACCTCATCGTGCTGCGTGGGCTCTCCGGGGTGGGATCGGCGCTGGCGATCCCCGCCGCCCTGGCGCTCACCTTCGCCGTGTCGACCGGCAACAGCCAGCGCACCGCCGTCGGCATCATGGGCGCCACTCAGGCGATCGGGGCCATGTTCGGGCCCCTGATCGGCGGCGCGGCCCTGGTCGCGTTCGGCTGGGGCGCAGCGTTCTGGTCGGTGGCTCCGATGCTCGTGCTGGCGCTGATCGGCATCGTGGTGCTGCTGCCGGCCGACACCACCCGGAGCAGTGCGGAAGCTGCGGGCAAGGAGCGACTGGACACCTGGGGGGCGGCCCTGACGTCATTGGTCGCCGTCTGCTTCCTGTTCGCCGCCGTGGCCCTGGCGTCGGCCACAGCCACCGATGACGACGAAGCCGCGATCGCCGCCGTCGTCGGGGTGGTCGCGCTCGCGGGGCTGATCTGGTGGGAACGGCGTTGCCCGGCGCCGCTGTTCGTGGGCGCCATCGTGCGCCGACGCACGTTCCTGGTGCCCACCGTGACCGTCTTCACCGTCCAGTTCACGCTCGGTGGCCTGCTGATCCTCAACACGATGTACCTGCAACTCGTGCTGGGATTTTCGGCGCTGGCGGCCGGAGCCTTCCTGCTGCCAGCGCTGGTGGTGTGGACGGCTGCCTCAGCCACTGCCGGCGTGACTGCCAAGAGATTGGGCATGCGCCGGGTTGTGGCGATCGCCATGCTACTGGCCGCACTGGGGCTGGCGTTGCTGTCGCGCGGTGGCCGCGAGCCCGTCTACGCCATCTACCTGCTCGGACTGGTGCTGCTGGGCACCCTCGGCGTCGTGCCGGCCCTGATGACCCACACGGCCGTGAGCACGTATCCGCGCGAGCGTCGCAGCGTCGGTTCGGCGATCAACAGCATGGCGATCCGTTTCGGCCTGGCCTTCGGCGTGGCGGTTTACAGCACGGTGCTGGCGATGACCTATCGCGACGACCTGGGCCCGGTGTTGACGGCACTGCCGGCCACTGATGCTGTGGCAGCACGCGAGAGCCTGGGCGGTGCCGTGCGCGTCGCCGACGAGATCGGCGGCCCCGCCGGCAGCGCCTTGACCGAGGCCGCGCGCGATGCCTTCGCCCACGGCTTCCAGGTGACCCTGCTGTCGGCAGCCCTCGTGCTGCTGGTCCTCGCAGCCGTCGTCTGGCGCCTGCTGCCCAA
>JAUPKO010000585.1 GCA_030837395.1 Actinomycetota bacterium
GACACGGCCGAGCGCCTTGGACGGCGAGTAGAAGCAGACACAGACCCGACAGCGCGGCCGATGCGGCGCAGGTCCGTGCGGTACCCGGCGCAAGCCCGCGCAGACAGACCCGCCATCCGCGCCGACACTGTCCCGCGTCAAGTAGTTGGCAGGATTTTCTTGGCTTCAAAGGTGGGGATTGCGGGGTCGGCTAGGCCCAGGTGCACCTCCTTGGGCCGGTTCCAGGCGATGGCTTCGTGGGGCCGGGTCTCGTTGTACTCGATGCGGTAGTCCTCGGCTCGCTCGGCGAGCATCACGGCGTCATCGATCTCGTCGATGAACAGCCGCCCATACTTCAAGGTTTGCGAAGCCGCGTTCGCGTGAACCGTTCTGGCCAGGGGATTTCACTCGTGTCCGGACGTGGTCCAGTTCCGGATGCAACTGGATGAACGATTCGAACCGGAAGGACCGGAACGGGCCCCCGTTGTCAGTGACGATGGTGACCACGGGCAACATCTCGCCGGTCTCAACGTCGACGGGGCAGTCGTCGACCATGGGATGTCCGAACAGGGTCTCGTAGTCGGCCAACGCGAGTTCGATCGCGTCGATGGCGTCGTGCTGGTTCGCGGTCGGGGATACGTGAAATCGGTGCTCGTACTTGGACCAGTAGTCCCGGCAGCCGGCGATGCGCCAGGTCCCACCGGCGGTGGTTTCGAACTCGGTGAAGTCCAACTGCCACACCTGGTTCGGGCCGGTCGGATCCTGGGCGAACGCGGCCTTGCGGCGCTGGGCGAGCTGGCGCCGCTCCTTCTGGTAGGCCACCGGCAGGATCAGGCCCTCGTCACGCAGCAGCCGCAACACCGTGGCCTGGGAGACGACATGGCCGTCGTGGCGGACCATCGCCCACACCTTGCGGTGACCCCACGCCGGGTGCGCCAACGCATGCGTGACCGCCAGGTCCGCGGCAGCACTGCGTGCCGGTCGCGGCCACGGACCCTTCGGCCGGCCGCCACAGCGGGCTTTGGCCTGCCAGCGCCGCCAGGTCCGTTCGGGCACGTCGATCAGTTGGTAGAACCTCGAAGTCGACATGCCCGCCTCCGTACGGATCACCTCGAGGTCCTGCCAAGGGCCCAGACGGCCCTCCGCGGACTTCTTCCATACCCGGATCTCGACCGCGGCCTCACCCAGTGCCTCGGTCAGGTCAGCGACCTCGGCCTCGAGCTGCTCTGCCCGCGTCGAGGGCCCAGATCTACCGGCCGCCAAAGCGGTCTTGCCGGCTTCGAGGAACTCGGCTTTCCACCGCCCGATCGAGGCCTCGCTGATCTTCTCCCGCCGAGCCGCCTCGGCGATCGTCATCTCCCCGGCAATCACGCTCAACACGATCCGGGTCATCTTCTCAACCGGAATAGATGGGGGTCTTCCCATGTCTACAACTCTGCTTCAGCACTGACTCAACTGTCCTGCCACAAAGTCTGACGCGCGACATGTGGTAGGGGCCGGCCAGGCCACAAAGGTCAGTTGCCTGTGGTGTGGGTTGCGTCCTTAGCCGCGGAGATCGCAGCTTGTAGAGACCCGACAGCGCCCAGAATCCGAATGAATACGATCACACCCGCCGACCCAAGCTCGGTGGCCAGTTCGTCGGGCCCGTCCTCGCTGAATAGTGAAGTGAAGTTGTATCGCTCCCAGGAGGAGGAGGGGTTGTAGCCCGCCAACGCAATACGAATCTGCCTTCCTTCATCCGTGGCTTGGCTGCGAAGAACGTGCCATTGACTCGTGGTGGTGTTGCCCTCCCGCGGGTGTGGTCGAACCTGCACATCGCAGTAGAAACCGAGTAGGCCGGCTGCTCGGGCAACCAGTTGATATGAGGACCACGTAAGGTTGTTGCTGTGGCATCCGTCTTCGGTTGCGAGTTCCTCGACGAGCCATCGGGCGGTCGTTGCGCGCGGCTTCAGCAGCTCTTGCACCTCGATAATCTGGGCCTCGGTCAGTAGCTTCGACATTTCTCTCTCCTCCGGTTTGCGCCGGGTTCCCGGCTAACACCTTCCACCGCGCGCGTGGGTTTGGAACACCAGCGATACCGACTGAGGTGAATCTGTTTGAGGTGCCAGTTCCTATCGTTGGTCCTGGTTGCCCAGGGCGGAGTGCGGCCGGTTCCCGTTGTAGTCGATGCGCCAGTCCTCGAATAGGAGATCTTGCCGCCAATCACTTTCATCATCGTGTCTCTCCTTTGTTGATGACGGGGACATTCCCCGCGCTTTGGTATCTGTGCTGGGTGACGACCGCAGCGCAGTAGGCCACCTTCGCTGCGTCGTGTGGCTCGGGTTGAGACAGGACTGCTGCCTGCCGCATACGTTGGGCCGTGACCTCGTGGACGTCAGCGACGTGCGCACATATGGAGATATCGGCATCCGGTCCCAATGGGTACCTGTCGCCGCGGTCGGGATGGGCTCCCTGCGGACCCGCTGGCTCACAGGGACGGCGGTCTGCGGCGGTCATATCGATCTTGGGGCCACATGCGTGGTTGCGGGATCCCCAACTTGGGGGACAAGGCGGGCACCCCCGGTATGACCTTCGTGATGCCCGCTGACGCGGCCTTTGCCGTGTCGGGGCGTCCAACCGTTGGGGAGTCGCCTGCAGTTGGGAAGGGCCAGGATGCGCAAGTGGGACAGGCCGGTGATGAGTTCCTCATCGACGTCGGACACGGTCCAGATGGTCAGGTCAGGCGCTCTGTGCCGGGGTGAGCAGGCTGTCGCGGTGAGGTCGGCGGCACGCCGGGTGTACGGGAAGGTCGTCGGCGCTCCAGGTCGGCGGTATGCGCTGACCGTCGGGGGTGCGCAGCGAGAGGGTGGTGACGTCGGCCCAGGTGGCAGTGTCGCCGGTGAGGCGGGTAGCGGCGACGCGCACGGCGTGATGGGCAAGGTCGGCGAGGTCGTGGTGGGCACCGGGGAAAGTGGGTGCGGAGCAGCCGTCGGTGGCGGCTGGTTCCGGCGATGCCGGCGGCCAGGGAAGCGTGTGATCTGCGCGGTGCAGTTCCAGGCATGCCCAACATCCCCCGCCGCGGGTGGGGTACGTGACGATGCTTCCGCCCCACGCACCCCACGTGCCGGCGGCGGTGATCAAGTCGGTGTCAGGTTCACATGTCGTGGCCAGCCACCGCGACAGTGCCGGGTTGGCGGCCGCGTCAATGACAAGGTCGGATGCGGGGATCGTTGCGGCGAGGTCATGGGCTTCTCCGACGGCACCGATCTGCGCGCGGACTTCGTGGATGACGATGCCCGGTTGGTGGTCGTAGCAGGCATGGGCGACGGCGGCCGTCTTGGGCAGTCCGGTGGTACTCAGCGGTGTTTGACGGCAGATGGTGGCGGCGCGGACACGGTCGCCGTCGACGAGGGTGAGTTCACCGAGGCCGGCGCAGGCGAGTGCGGTCGCGATGGTGGCGCCGAGGGATCCGGTCCCGATCAGCACGATGTGGGCGCGGGCGAGGTGGGTGTACTCGGGGATGCGTGCGGCCCACGTGCGCGGCCCGGCGGGTTCGGCGAGGATCCACGTTGGCGCGGTACCGCCATAGATGGCGAGCCATGCCCAGCCGTCGGTGCGGTAACCGATCTCGTCGCGGAAGCGCAGCAGCACAATTCCGTCTTTCCGTGCCATGTCCGGGAGGGTGGTGCGGGCGTGGTCCCACAGTCGGGCGGGGGTGTCGGCCGATGTCAGGCTGCGATCCAGGCGCAGCCAGGGAAGCCACTGATGCTGTCCGAACGGCGGACCCCAGTCCTGCCCGGCCACGCACATCCCGGACTCGTCGGCGATGCGACCCACGGCGATCATCAGGTTGTCGTATGGGCCGTGCAGGCCCACATGGACCCAGCCGGAGGTGGTCTGTGTGGGCAGGCTGCTGTGGTCGGGATCGACCAGGAGCGACACGGGCTGACCGGTGCCCACGAAGGTCCGTGCCCCTTCCGCTTCGTGGTGTTCCAGTGCGGCGGCGTCTACGAGCGGCAGTTCGTTGGCGGCGAGCAGTCGTGGCAGTTGGGCGGTGAGCAGGTCGGCGAGGAGGGTTCCGGGGTGCCACATGGCGTCGGGGTCGGCGAGTAGGCACAGGGCACCGGATTTGGGGTTGTGGTGGCGCCTGATCGACGTGTCGTCGGTCGTCACCTCGGGCGGGAACCAGGGGTACTCCGGTGGGAAGGTCACGCGCAGGCGCAGACGTCGTCCTACTTCGGGCCACCCCACGGACACCTGCATTACCCCGGTAGTGGGATTCGACGTTCCAGGCAGGCGGCGGACGGTGGCGCCCGCTGCCCGCAGCGCGGCCTTCTCCGCCGCCCAGCGGCCCGGGTCGGTGAGCCACCATGGCGCGTTCCGGGCCGCTGCAGTCGATTCGCCCACGGGTCAGCCCACCGGCTTCGGGTAGGCCGACGCCGGCGGGGCCCACGTCAGCGGGACGTCCTCGACGACGGTCTCGTCGACGTCCTCAATGGTGGTGCGTCGATGCACGGTGCGCTCGATGCGGCGCACACCCGTCGGTACTAGGGCGTCCGCGGGCTCCGGGGAGGCAGGGGTGCCGGGGTTCGACGCGTCGTCGGTGTCGGCGGGATGACCGTGCACCGCTTCGGTGGCTGGCCCAGGTGGTCGTCCGTCATCGGCTGCGTGTGGGGCGGGCGATGCATCGGGCTGTGTGGCCTCGGTGTGGGCTGCGGTGGTGGGTTCTTCGTCCGGCATGGTGTTCTCCTTAGATGTAGTGGTACTATGACGCTGTGTGCAGTACTAGTACTACATCACGCGGGAGTGGCTGTCAACGATGGTGCTCAGGCCTCGTGACCGGGCGGGCCGTGGCAGGGTGGTGGGATGCCAGCGAGGAAAGGTCACCCGGGAGCACCGCGTGACTATGTGGCCCCGCACGGCGCGTGGCCGCAGGGCCCGTTCATTGACGATGCGCCGCTGGCGGCGCGATATGCGGCAGCGATTGCCGCGGGGTTGGATGCGGCCATCATGGACCGGGGGATGACGCGGGTGGACGCGGCCCGCGCCATGGGCGTTGCCCGGCCCACCTTGTATGACCTGCTCGGCGGGGTCACCTTCCCCGACCTATTCACCGTGGTCAAAGCCGAGCAGATGCTCGGTATGAGGCTGTGGCCCAACTTCGGCGACACATGAGCCCCGAGGCAGGGTCCGTGACCGTCCGTTGACTGCGCCTGGTCCGTACCCTGCTCGTCCTGGCATCACCCCTCCGGATTGACGCCGAGAAACGTCGACCGGGTGTGAATGCTGTCCGTCGCTCACCGGCGGGAATGGGACCGACGTGGTCGGTCGGGGCGGGACCACATCGGGCTCTCAGGCACCAGTGGCTCGTGTCCGCAGTGGTGACACCGCGGCAGCAGTCGTCGACGCCGGGTATGCAGATGATTGACACGGTGCCGATGGGGCGCACAGGTGTTCATAGTCCAGGCGCGGGGCGGTCCGACTGAGGTAACCGCCGTACTGGCACGCCGAGGAGGTGTCCGAACCTCAGGTCGTGGCCAGCCCGCCCACCGGGCCTCAGACTGGGCCGCCGCGCACCGCGGCAGCGCCGACATGACTGACACACTCCAGCGTCGTGCCTGTCCGGCCGATTGATCGCCCAGCGTTGACATCACCTTTGCGTTCCCCGCGAAGTGCAGACCTTCCCGATGAGGTCCTCGGTGTTGTCGGGGTACTGATACAGACAGGTAACCCCGGCACAGTGACGCGTCGACGGAGGGAGTCAGCGTGACGGGTGCACAGCACCCCAACTCGAGGGCGATAGCCGAGGCCGGCAATCGCCTCGAGTTGGGGTCACTGCTGGACCGGTGGACCAGTTCGGTGACGGCGCGGCAAGAGTCGCAGCGGGAGGAGAACGATGCCCTCGTGGAGGTCGCGATGGCACTGTCGTTGGACATCGACGCGGCGACTTATTCGACTGACGGGCGAGTGCGGGCTGTGGTCGATCGCCTCAGGACGATGGCGTCGCTCGCATTGTCTAGTTCAACCGCGAACGCCGCGATGTATTCGGCAATCATCCAGGCGCTGGTCTGCCCGGTTGACCCCATCGTGATGTCCGCCGCCATTCACGCGGCCGACGTCGCCTACCGGGCGTCGAAGCGCGTCCCAGCCACAATCCGGTCCGCTCAACCCGCACCGCATCCCCGACGTAATCGACCAACTGCAGTCTGACCGGCGGCCCATGCCAGCCCGTCGTTCCCGGAGTCGCGTGGGTGGCGAT
>JAUPKO010000586.1 GCA_030837395.1 Actinomycetota bacterium
GAGTGAGCGATCTGGCCGGACACCGCATGGAGTTCACCGGTGCCATCGACCCGGATCAGTTCCACGAGGTGTATGTGTCGGGGGAGCCGGAGTCCGGCTTCACCGCCCGGTGGCTCGACCAATACGGACGAGTGGACGCAACCTTGCGCATGGATCGGCTGGAGCCGAGTCGACGGCTGGCGGCGCTGGCCAAGTACCGCCGCACCCCCTGACGTGCGCGATGCGCCCTCGCAGGTGCTCAGGCACTGGCGCTCGCCGGGAGGGCGCGCGTGGCGTCGCGCCACATCGCGATGCGGCCAATCACTCGGCCCTCATCGTTGCGCACTGGAACGAGACTGGCGGTGATTCGCCGGTAGCAGCCGGACGGCATGCGGATGCGCACCTGCACCGTCTCGCGATGGCCACGCAGGATGTTGGCCTGCACCGCTCGGATGCGCGCGACATCGTCGGGGTGCACCAGCGAGTGAATCGGGCGGCCCCGCAGTGATGCATGCGCCACCCGACCAACTCCTCGGCCGCTGGGCTCACCCATTCCAACACCCCCGCGTTGTCGGCCCGGATGACCGCATCGGCCACCCCCTCGGCGGCGGACTGGTACAACTGCCGGGAGTCACGCAGCTGCCGCTCAAGTTGGACGGCGGCGTCAACCTGGCGCATCGTGGCGACGATCGAGTCGAGCCGGTCGCCGTGCCACACCAGTCGGTAGCGCACGTCCACCCAATGCCCACCGCCGTCGGCAGCCACCGCCTGCAGTCTGGCGTCGAAGGCGTCGGTGTGGGCGGCGATCGCCGAGGCGAACATTTCGCGGGCCACGTCAGTGCTGTGCGGGGTCAGCAGCGGAAACCGCTTGCCCCGCAACTGCTCAGGACGCCAGCCCAATTCCGTGGTCACCGAAGGCGACAGCCAGAGTACCGTGCCGTCGGGGTCGTAGCGAAGCAACACGTCGGCACTGTGGCGCACGATGAGTTCGCACTCGGGCGCCGCGGCCAGACCGGGCGAGATGTCGGCCATCTGCCCGGCCAACTGCTCCGCCGCGGACGTGTTCCACCGATAGCCGATGCCACGGACGGTGTGAATGAAGCCGGGTTCACGGCCGTTCCCGCCGAGTTTGGCTCGCAGTCGGCCGATCTGCACATCAATCACGTGGTCCTGACCGAACCACTCTCCACCCCACACCGTTCGCAGGATCTCCGTCCTGCTCACCACCGCGCCCTCGCGTTGGCTGATCAGGTCCAGCAAGTCGTATTCGATCCGGGTGAGGTCGACTTCCGCACCGTCGAGGGTCACGCGGCGGGCCGCCGGATCCACCGTGAGTCGGCCCAACCGGCGAACCGTGGCGGCCGGACCGTGGTCCAGGCCCTGCCCGAGCACCCAGGCGAACACGGTCTCGGCCTGCAAGGGTGACGCAGTGACGTGGTCCGCACCCGCGGTGATCAGCCTGTCGCGGGCGGCGCGGTCCTGAGTCGGACTGAGCACGATCACGCTGGCGTGGCTGCCCTGGCGGACATCGGTGCAGATTGCCGCGCACTCAGCGACTGACGACGCCTCGATGAACACCGCAGTGGGCCGAACGGATGCCACGACCTCGCCCAGGTTGCGGCGGCCCCGCACGGCACTGGCCACCAATCCGAAGCGGGAGGCGATGGTGATGACATCGACTCCACGAGCTGCAGCGTCCCCGATGGCGAGAACGTGGTGAACTGACAACGAAACTACCTCTCCGTAATTGATAAGTATCAGAGAGTAACAAGTGGTGGTGCTAACGGTCTAGTGCCGCTGTCCACGCAGCCCCTTTGCGCCGTCGGTACGACCGCGGTCCCGTTGCACGTGGCGTAGGCACCATCATGAATCCATGACCCGTGACGTCAACGCCCGTGAGTCGCCAACCGCCAGGTTCAGCGACCGTCCCGCCTCCGGGTGGGTTGACCAGGAGGTGCGATTGGTGGCCTACGATCACACGTGGCCGGTGCGGTTCGAAGCCGAGGCGGCGTTGCTCGAGGGTGCCATCGGGCCGTGGGTGACTGGTGGGATTCATCATGTCGGCAGTACCGCGATGCCGGGCATGACGGCCAAGCCGATCATCGACATCCTGGTCGGCGTCGAGGACCTGCCCACCTCCGTGCCCTGTGTGGAGTTGCTGGAGCCGCTGGGCTACGTGTACGCGCCGTACCTACCTGAGGTCATGCACTGGTTCTGCAAGCCTGATCCGGCCCGACGGACACACCATCTACACCTGGTGCCCACCGACTCCGGACGCTATCGCGACGAGTTGGACTTCCGCGACACCCTTCGTGCCGACCCTGCCACCGCCCAGGCGTACGCGGAACTCAAGCAGGACTTGGCGCAGCGGTTCCGGCAGGACCGTGAGGCCTATACCGCAGGCAAGACCGGCTTCGTTGCCGAGGTGCTGGGCAGGGCGGTGGGGGATGACTCAGTCTTCGGGGGTGCGTGAGCGCGGTAGCAGCAGCATAGGACTGATGGCACCCAGACACAGCGCGATGATGATCGCCGAGGCCGATAGCCCGGTGCTCACGGAGGCGATGAACTTCTCGGCGACCTCCGGGCTGCCGCCGGGGTGGGTGAGCCAGGTGTTGAACGAGGTGATGAAGGACTTGGCGAACATCGATCCGGGAACGAGCGGGATCACCGGGGCGAAGGCGAACACCGGCGACGCCTCGCCGATGCGAGGGCCGAGGGTGTAGGCGATCGCGCCGACCGCGAACGCCGCGATGAAGTCAGCAGCGATGAGGTTCAGTCCGAGGTGCTGGCTGTACTTGGAGATGAACATCGCCAACACCGCGATCAGCGCCACCAACGGCAGTGCCGTCTTGCGGACGTTGAAGAGCATGGCGAAACCGGTGGCGGCCGGCGCGGCCCACAGTACCTGCCAAAGCGAGGTCATAACTGCCCCCAGACAGCCAGCCCGAGGGCAAGTCCGAGCGCCGCTCCGGTGATGATGACCGCCGCCCGGGTGAGCCGCACCAGCCCGTTCAGATAGTTCGAGGTGAGCAGATCCGCCGTGCCGTTGAGCAGCGGCACCCCGGGAATCAGGAACAGGATGCTGGCGATCACGGCCGATTCGTACGTTTCGGTGAAACTGGCCAGGGCAGACACCACCGAGGCGCTGACCAAAGCCGCGAACAGGCAGTAGATAAAGGGTTTGAAGTGCCGGTGGTGCAGGAGGTAACGGGTCAGGGATCCGGCCCAGCCGGCCACTGCGGCCGCAGCGATTCCGACGGCATCGGCGCCGAAGATCGCGGCGAACGAGCCGCAACTGACCCCGAGCATGATCAGTACCAACCACATCGGGTAGCGCCGATCCGCGTCGGCCAGTGCCGCTAGTCGCGAGCGCAGGTCCTCGACCGTCATTCCGGCGGACTGCTTGGCCAATTGGGACAGCGAACTGAGTTCGGTGAAGTTCACCCCGAACATCGGGGTGTTGCGCACGGACGTGCGGCTCCACCCATCACGATGCACCACCAGCCCGAGGCTCGCGGACGACACCCAAGGTTCGGCCTTCTCGGCGCCGAGGTTGAGCGCCACCCGTTGCACCGAATCACGCACCCGCGCGGTGTACCCCCCAGCCATCTGCACCCGAACTCCGAAATCAAGGCTGGCCTGCAGGATCGCTTCGAGATCGGCCCGACTCTCGTCGTCGGGTATCGGCGTCTGTTCCACTCACCCGACGCTAGCAACATCGGCGGCACGGACGCCGCCGTTGCGCGGATCCTTACCTGGCCCAGCACAAACCCCGCAGTCAGCACCACCTCGTGTCGGGTCAACGACCGCGAGGGGAGCAACTGCGGGGTTTGGCAGGCGCACGCGCCGTCTACGCGGGCAGGCTGGCGACACCCTGTGGCAGGAAACGCTTGCCGTTGACCTTCTCGGATACTCCGGTGCGGTCGAGGTAGGGCGTGATGCCGCCGATGTGGAACGGCCAGCCGGCACCCATGACCATGCACAGGTCGATGTCCTGCGCCTCGGCCACGACACCCTCGTCGAGCATGATCTGAATCTCCTCGGCGAGTGACTCAAGTGCCCGCGCACGCACCTCGTCGCTGGTCAGCGGTGCGTCACCCTGCACGAACAGGGCGGCGACCTCGGGGTCGACCTCCGGCTTGCCGGAGTCCCAGGTCCAAATGGCACCCTTGCCGGCTTCGACGATCTTGGCCAGGTTGTCCGAGACGTAGAAGCGGTCGGGGTAGGCCTCCTTCATGGTCTCCGACACGTGGTAAGCCACAGCCGGGCCCACAAGTTGCAGCAGGGTGAACGGGGTCATCGGCAGGCCCAGGGGGGCCAGCGCGTTGTCCGCCGTGGCGAACTCCGTGCCCTCGTCGACCGACTTGGTGACCTCGCCCATGAACCGCGTGAGCAGCCGGTTGACCACGAACGCGGGCTTGTCCGACACCAGCACGCAGGACTTCTTGAGCGACTTGCCGACGGCGAACGCCGTGGCCACAGCAGCGTCGTCGGTCTGGTCGGCGCGGACGATCTCCACCAGGGGCATCACGGCCACCGGGTTGAAGAAGTGGAAGCCCACGACCCGCTCGGGGTGCGCGAGATTCTCTGCCATGGCGGTCACCGACAGCGACGAGGTGTTGGTCGCGAGGATGCACTCGGCCGTCACGACGGCCTCGACCTCGGCGAACACCTGCTGCTTGACCTTGAGGTCCTCGAACACCGCCTCGATGACGAAGTCGGCGTCGGCGAAGCCGGCCTTCTCAGTGGAGCCGGTGATCAGGCCCTTGAGCCGGTTGGCCTTGCCCTCGCTGGCGCGGCCCTTGGCGACCATACCGTCGATCTGTGCGTGGCAGTAGGCCAGACCCTTGTCCACCCGGGCCTGGTCGAGGTCGGTCATGACGACCGGCACCTGCAGCCGCTGAGCGAACAACAGGGCCATCTGCGAGGCCATCAGGCCCGCACCCACAACGCCGACCTTCGTGACCTTGCGGGCCAGGGACTTGTCCGGCACACCCACGGGTCGTTTGGCCCGCTTCTGCACCAGATCGAAGGCGTAGAGACCGGAGCGCAGCTCCTCGGTCATCAGCAGGTCCGCCAGGGCCTCGTCCTCGGCCGCGTAGGCCTCATCGGCGGTGGCGGTCTTGGCCAATTCGATCAGGTCCAGCGCCCGCAGCGGGGCCGGTGCGGCAGCGCCGACCTTGCCCGCCACGAAGGCACGGCCCTTGGCCACGGCGGCATCCCAGTCGGCGCCGCGGTCGACCTCGGCCCGCTCGACGGCGACATCACCGTTGAGCACACCGGCGGTCCACAGCAAAGACTGCTCCAGGAAGTCCGCGCCCTCGAACAACGCGTCGGCGATACCCATGCCAGCCATCTCGGCAGGCTTGAGCATCCTGTTCTGGTTCAAAGCGTTCTCGACGATGACCTTCACCGCACCCTTGGCGCCGATCAGGTTCGGCAGCAGGTAGGTGCCACCCCAGCCGGGAACCAGACCCAGGAAGCACTCGGGCAGGGCGATCGCCGCGGCACCGGTGGACACTGTGCGGTAGTTGCAGTGCAGGGCGATCTCGAGTCCGCCGCCCATTGCTGCCCCGTTGACGAAGGCGAAGGTAGGCACGCCGAGGTCGCCGAGGCGACGGAAGGCGGCGTGACCGGACTGGGCGATCTCCAGGCCCATGTCGCGGTTGTCGATGAACGGCACCCCGGACAGGTCCGCGCCCACGGCGAAGATGAACGGCTTGCCGGTCAGGCACACTGCGGCCAGGCCGGGCTCGGCGGCGACGGCGTCCAGGGCCGCGTTGAGCGAGGCCAGGGACCCCAGGCCGAACGTGTTCGGGCGGGTGTGGTCGTGGCCGTTGTCCATGGTGATCATGGCGGCCTTGCCGGCACCCAGCGGCAACTCCAGGAAGCGGACCTTGAACTCGGTCACGACCTCGGGGGGCAGTTCGGGGCTCATGCGCGGTCGCCTTCCGTGTAGTTGGTGTTCTCCCAGATCACAGTGCCGCCCATACCCAAACCGATACACATGCTGGTCAGGCCGTAGCGCACCTCGGGGTGGTCCTCGAAGTCGCGGGCGAGGTAGTTCATGAGGCGGATACCGGACGAGGCCAGCGGGTGCCCGACGGCGATGGCGCCGCCCATCGGATTGACGCGCGGGTCGTCGTCGGCGATGCCGTAGTAGTCGAGCATGCTCAGCACCTGCACGGCGAACGCTTCGTTGATCTCGAACAGGCCGATGTCCTCGATGGTCAGGCCTGCCTTGGACAGGGCCTTCTCGGTGGCCGGAACGGGGCCGTAACCCATGATCTCCGGCTCCACGCCGGCGAAGGCGAACGAGACCAGGCGCATCTTCTTGGTCAGACCGAGCTCGTCGGCGACCTCCTCGGCGGCCAGCAGCGCGGCGGTGGCGCCGTCGTTCAGGCCGGCGGCGTTACCTGCGGTGACTCGCCCGTGCGGGCGGAACGGCGTCTTGAGCGAGGCGAGATCGGCCATGCCGGTCCCCGGTCGGGGCGGCTCGTCGGCGGTCGCCAAGCCATAGGCACCGTTCAGGTCGCGCACTGCGACGGGCACGAGGTCGGGCTGGATCTTGCCGTCGGCATAGGCCTTGGCGGTCTTGTCCTGGCTCGCCACGGCGTAAGCGTCGGCGCGTTCCTTGGTCAACTGCGGGAGCTTGTCATGCAGGTTCTCGGCCGTCTTGCCCATCATCAGGGCGTCCGGGTCCACCAGACGCTCGGAGACGAAACGCGGGTTGGGGTCCACACCCTCGCCCATCGGGTGCCGCCCCATGTGCTCGACGCCGGCGGCGATCGCCACGTCATAGGCACCGACGCCGATGCCAGCCGACATCGTGGTTGCGGCGGTCATCGCGCCGGCGCACATGCGGTCGATCGAGAAGCCGGGCACGGTGACCGGCAGTCCGGCCAGAATGCCTGCGGTGCGGCCCAACGTCAGGCCCTGGTCGCCGATCTGCGTGGTGGCGGCGATAGCGACCTCGTCCACCCGCTCGGGTGGCAGATCCGGGTTGCGTCGGAGCAGTTCCCGGATCACCTTGACCACGAGGTCATCGGCTCGGGTGTCTGCGTACAGGCCCTTGGGGCCGGACTTGCCGAACGGTGTGCGGACGCCGTCCACGAAGACGACGCTGCGACCAGCTTGGGGCACGTGGACCTCCTGAGATCCTTGCGAATACTGACGCTGCGTATGTTACTCGCCAGTAGGTTCCGGCCCGACAGCGGTCGTATCCATTGCCGCGGCGATCACCGGCGCCACGTAGTCGATCTGCCATCGCCGTGCCCCGAGCGAAGTCAGGACTGCGATGGTGTCGACGACTCCGGCCGGTGGGGTCTGGGCTGCGTCGGCACCGCCGGCCAACCGCCACACGGCGTCGCGCACCACCCGCGGGGCGATCAAGTTCTCCCGCGGGACTGCCAACGACTCGGACAGGTCGGTCAGGGCCGTGCGTACCCGTTCGTAGCGCCCCGCCAGAGTGGCGTCGATGCGATCCCAGGACCGGGGCGCGGGCGGTTCGTCTGACGGTTCCCGGGACGGCGGGCAGTCCTCGGCGGCCAGCGCCTTGGCGCGCTCGATGGCCGCCCACCACCGGGCGCGCCGATCGACCGGTTGGCGGTCCACGCCCGGCAGGGCCGCGAAGTCGGCGTAGGTGGCCGGGATCGTCGCGACGGCAGCGGCGATCACCTGATCCGGCAAGATCTTGGTTGGGGTGCGATCCATGACGCGGGCGAGGTCGTCCCGCGCCAGCCACAACTCACGTGCGACCGCCCGGGCGTGCGGCGAGCGTGCCTTGAGTCCCTTGATCCGCCGCCAGCGGGCAGGTTGCGGAGCGGGGGGTGGGGCTGAGCGCACGTACTCGAACTCCTGTTCCGCCCAGCCTAGACGGCCCAGGTCCGCGAGATCATCGATGAGCAGTTCACGTAGTTCGAGGAGGAGTTCGACGTCGAGCGCGGCGTAGGTGAGCCAGGCCTGCGGCAGGGGACGTCGTGACCAATCGGCCGCGGAGTGCGATTTGGCCAGTGCGACATCCAGGTACTGCTCGGTCATCGCAGAGAGTCCCACCCGCTGCAGGTTCAGCAGTCGACCGGCAAGTTCGGTGTCGAACAGCGACGACGGATACAGCCCCACCTCCGCCAGACCGGGCAGATCCTGCGACGCCGCGTGCAGCACCCATTGCGGGCCGGTGAGGGCAGCGGCCAGGGGATCCCAATCATCGACGGCGATTTGATCGACCAGCCACGTTCCAGCACCCCGACGATGGAATTGCAGC
>JAUPKO010000587.1 GCA_030837395.1 Actinomycetota bacterium
CATTGACGGTGTGGCCGCCGGCCTTGCCCCGCTCCTTCATTGCGGCGAAGGGGAACGACAACGTCCCGAACCGGTACCTGCTGCTGCGCTCACGCATGATCGGTGACATCGGGCCGGTGGGAATCTCCGCAGCCGTGGCCAGGGAGGCGGCCGTCGTGGCGATTCGTTCGACGGTGTCCCGGGGGTGCCGCAGCGCCGTGAGCGTTGCCGGGGCGACACCGTGGACGAACTCGTGCAGCACACTCGCCGAGTGCTCGGCGTCCTCGACTCCGGAGGCGATCGTCACGTCGATCGGCGTCAACGCATCCGCTGTGGGAGCCTCCGGCATGGGTCCCGGATCGGTCGCCGGATCGGTGAAGTCCACCAGGTTGGCCAGCAACAGCATCAGGCCCTCCCCGTCGACGATCGCATGGTGGACCTTAAGCAGCAGCACCGCCTTGCCGTGCGGCAGGCCGTCCAGCACAGTGGCCCGCCACAGGGGTCGGTCGTGGTCGAAATCGGCCATGCTCTGAGCCCGTGCCTCATCCAGCACCCACCCCCAGCCCGTGCCGGCCGGAGCCGCCAGATGCACCAGGTGGTAGGTGAGGTCGAAGTCGGGATCGACGGCCAGGTGCGGGGTGCTGAGCCCGTCCCCCGAGACGATCCGCTGCCGCAGTGCCGGCACGACGCGCGACACCCGCTCGAACCGCTCAGTCACCTCGGCCATGTCCGGCACACTGGCCAGCACGAGGGCGCCGACGATCGTGGAGCGCATGAGCGGATCGGAGGTGGCGGTGCGCCACGTGGCGGAGTCGAAGCCGGTCATGCGCTGAGCCTCGGCGATCGCCGTTCGGTGTTGCGCCACCTCGGATCGTGGGTCGGAGTCCATCGCTACCTGCCTCGTGAAAGCACCGCTTGAAGCGAGCTACCCAACGGCAGCCCGCTTCAACGTAACAGCAGCGGCGCCTTGATCCAAGGCGACCCAACCTGGGCAGGCAGTACCCTCGGGCATGACCACAATCGATAGCTACGTCATTGAACTCGCCGTGGCCCAGCAAGCCTGGGACGAAGTCATTCCGCGGGTCCGCGACGCGTTCGCCCACGACCCGGCCACCGCCATGGCCGACCCGGTGATCTCCGCTTGGGTGGGGCGGCGTTTCCGGTCGATCTTCATCGACGAGGCCGTCGCCGATCCGACGGCGCTGGCGCATGCCCAGCGCCACTTCCCAGCCGACCTGGTGGATCACCGCAGCGACCGCGAGAAGGTGGCCGAACGTATGTTCCGCCACATCGATCCTGCGGAACTGCGCGTCCAACTGCCCCCGGCGCGGGTCGGTGACCTCGGCTCCACCACGCTGATCTTCGCGCCCGGTCTGATCACCGGCTACATGCCGAGCCTGGCCTTCCAGTCCGTGTTCCCGCGGATTGTGGAGCGTTTCGGGGTGCCGGTCCTGTCGGCTGACTCCCACCCCGTGCGCTCGTGCGAGGCGAACGTCGCCGACCTCGAGGCGGCCGTCGAACACGGCATCGGGAATGCCCCCGACCCCGAGGGCACCCTCCTCACGGCCGCCGACGACCCCACAGCGCCGGCCGGCGACCTGATTCTCATGGGCTACTCCAAAGGCGCGCCCGACATCTCGGCGTTCCTGGTGGCGCGGCCCGACCTCGCCGCGCGAGTGCGGGCGGTGGTCAGCTGGGCCGGCGCCCACGGCGGCTCGCCGCTGGCGAACGACATGTACGCCAAGGTCAAGGACGTCCCGGACGAGGAGGTCGCCGACCACGTTCTTGACCACGTGGGCGCGCTGGCCCGCAGGTTCGTCCCGTTCGGCACCGTGCAACGCCTCGATCGTCGCCTGGACGAGTACGACGTCAAAGGAGCGCTGCGGTCACTGACCACCGAACGCCGCGAACAGTTCAACGCCGATCATGCCGCCACATTGGACGCCTACGGCATTCCCACCCTCTACTTCACGGGAGCCACCACCGCACGCGAGGTGACCTACTTCAACCTCTCCGGGGAGTTGGAACTCGATCAATACGATCCCAACAACGACATGCAACTGACCCAACGAGAGGCCACCCCACCGGTCGCCGCGAAGGCCCACGGTGCCATGTTCCACGCCAACCACTGGGACCTGTCCTACGACACCTGGCCCTGGTACGAGACCCTGGGTTCACTGGAACTTCGCGAGCCCTTCGCCCGCTACCCCGCCATGGCCTCGATCGTGCTCCTGCTCGCCGAGTTGGGTCTGCTGACCTAGCCTCCCCGTGTAAACACAACGAGTGTGGTTTCGAGGCCACTAGGGAGCCTTGAAACCACACTCGTTAACGGTCAGGCGGTGGTGACCGAGCCCCCTGCGGCGGCAATCTTCTCGGCAGCACTCTTGGACACAGCATCGACCGTGACCTGAAGGGCGACCGAGAGGTCGCCGTCGCCGAGAACCTTCACCTTGTGACCGGAGCGCACCGCGCCCTTGGCCACAAGATCGGCCACCGTCACGTCGCCACCCTCGGGGTACAGCGCCGCCAACTGGTCGACATTGACCACCTGGAAGGTGACCTTATTGCGGTTCTTGAAGCCCTTGAGCTTGGGCAGGCGCATGTGCAGCGGCATCTGCCCACCTTCGAAGGCAGCCGGCACCTGGTAACGCGCCTTCGTACCCTTGGTACCGCGACCGGCGGTCTTACCCTTGCTGGCCTCACCACGGCCCACGCGGGTCTTGGCGGTCTTGGCACCCGGGGCCGGGCGCAAGTGATGAACCTTCAGCGCACCCATGTCACACCTCCTCGACGGTCACGAGATGCGCGACCGTGCGGATCATGCCCCGAACCTGGGGCGAATCGTCTTTCGTCACCGAGTCGCCGATGCGCTTGAGGCCGAGTGAGCGCATGGTGTCGCGCTGCCCGGACGTGCCACCGATGACCGACTTGGTCTGGGTCACCTTCACCTGCGCCATCAGGCACTCCTCCCAGCAGCCTGCGCCCGCAGCATGGCGGCGGGAGCGACGTCCTCCAGCGGCAACCCGCGACGTGCGGCAACCTGCTCGGGACGTTCGAGCATCTTCAGCGCGGTCACCGTGGCGTGCACGATGTTGATCGCGTTGTCTGAGCCGAGCGACTTGCTGAGCACGTCGGCGATGCCGGCGCATTCGAGCACAGCCCGCACCGCACCGCCGGCGATCACACCGGTACCGGGTGACGCCGGGCGCAACAACACCACACCAGCGCAGTCCTCACCGGTGACGGGGTGGGGAATGGTGCCCTGAATCCGGGGAACCTTGAAGAAGTTCTTCTTGGCCTCTTCAACACCCTTGGCAATCGCCGCGGGTACCTCCTTGGCCTTGCCGTAGCCGACTCCAACCGTGCCGTCACCGTCGCCGACGACGACCAAGGCTGTGAAGCTGAACCGCCGACCGCCCTTGACCACCTTGGCCACGCGGTTGATCGCCACGACCCGCTCCAGGAATTGGCTCTTCTCGGCGCCGCGGGAGTCCCGGCCCCCGCTTCTGCGCTGTGCAGCCATCGTGAAATTACCTCTTTCGTCTTGGTCGTGTGTCGACTACAGGGTGAGCCCGGCCTCGCGGGCACCATCGGCCAGCGCGGCCACCCGTCCGGCATAACGGTATCCGCCGCGGTCGAAGACCACAGCGTCGATGCCGGCGGACTTGGCGCGTTCGGCTACCAGTTCGCCGACCTTGCGGGCCTTGGCGCTCTTGTCGCCGTCGAATCCGCGCAGGTCCGGTTCCATCGTGGAGGCCGAGGCAAGCGTGACACCGGAGGTGTCGTCGATGACCTGGGCGACCACGTGACGAGCCGAACGGAACACTGCCAGCCTTGGCCGACCGGCAGTGCCCGAGACGTGCTTGCGCACCCGTGCGTGTCGACGCAGCCGACCCGCGGAACGTGCGCTCTTGTGGTGGTTGGTGTGGGCCATGGCCTACTTGCCCGCCTTTCCGGCCTTGCGACGGATGACCTCGTCCGCGTACCGCACGCCCTTGCCCTTGTAGGGGTCGAGCTTGCGGATCTTGCGGATGTTGGCAGCGATCTCGCCGACTTGTTGCTTGTCGATGCCGGACACGGTGAACCGCGTCGGAGCCTCGACCTGGAAGGTTATGCCCGCCGGGGCCTTGATGAGCACCGGGTGGCTGTAGCCCAGGGCGAACTCAAGGTCCTGACCCTTGGCGACCACGCGATAGCCGGTTCCGGAGATCTCCATCTTCTTGGAGTAGCCCTCGGTGACACCGGTGATCATGTTGTTCACAAGGGTCCTGGTGAGACCGTGCAGCGCGCGGTTGCGCCGCTCGTCGTTGGGCCGGGTGACATTGATGACACCGTCGTCTTGGTTGACCACGATGGGTTCGGCCACGGTCAGGGAGAGGTTGCCCTTGGGGCCTTTGACCTCGACCTGCTGGCCGTCGATGGCGACCGTGACCCCGCTGGGCACGGTGATGGGCAGGCGTCCGATTCGTGACATAGTTACCTGGCTCCTTTCACCAGACGTAGGCGAGGACTTCCCCGCCTACACCCTGGGCCGCGGCCTGCCGGTCGGTCAGCAGACCGGCCGAGGTCGAGATGATGGCGATGCCGAGGCCGCCGAGGACCTTGGGCATGCCGGTGCTCTTCGCGTACACCCGCAGTCCGGGCTTGCTGATACGCCGGATACCGGCGAGCGAGCGCTCACGGCTCGGGCCGTACTTGAGGGTCACGGTCAGCGTCTTACCTACGCGGGCGTCCGCTACCTCGAACCCGGCGACGTAACCCTCTTTGACGAGGATTGCGGCGATGCCCTCCTTGAGCTTGGAGTGGGGCATCGACACCGTTTCGTGATAGGCGGTGCTGCCGTTGCGCACACGCGTGAGCATGTCCGCAATCGGGTCGGTCATCGTCATGGCCGGTCTACTTTCCCACTGCGGTTTCGCACCTCTTTGCGAGGAGGACCTGCAGCGTCCGTCGGGCTTCGGTCCCTGGGCCAGGTGGCACAGGGCGGGATCGTGCGGGTGGTGGTGTTACCAGGAACTCTTGGTCACACCGGGCAGTTCGCCGCGGTGAGCCATCTCGCGCAGGCACACGCGGCACAGGCCGAACTTGCGGTAGACCGAGTGCGGCCGGCCACAGCGGGTGCAGCGGGTGTAGCCGCGCACCTTGAACTTCGGCTTGCTGTTCGCCTTGTTGATCAGGGCCTTCTTCGCCACGTGCTCACTTCTCCTTGAACGGGAAACCGAGCTTGCGCAGCAGCGCCCGGCCCTGGTCGTCGGTGACGGCGGTGGTCACCACAGTGACATCCATACCGCGGGTGCGGTCGATGCCGTCCTGGTCGATCTCGGGGAACACCACTTGCTCGGTGAGCCCGAAGGTGTAGTTGCCGTGACCGTCGAACTGCTTGGCCGACAGGCCGCGGAAGTCCCGGATGCGGGGCAGCGCCACCGACACGAGCCGGTCGAGGAACTCCCACATGCGGTCGCCGCGCAACGTGGTGTGCGCCCCGATCGGCATGCCCTCACGCAGCTTGAACTGTGCGATGGACTTGCGGGCTTTGGTCACTTGCGGCTTCTGGCCGGTGATGGTGGCGAGGTCGCGCACGGCGCCATCGATCACCTTCGAGTCGCGGGCGGCGTCGCCAACTCCCATGTTGACCACGACCTTGACCAGGCCGGGCACCTGCATGATGTTGGCCAGTTCGAACTCGTCCTTGAGTTCGGGCCGGATCGTCTCGAGGTACTTGGTCTTGAGCCGGGGCACGGTACGCGCCTCGGCGGAGGTTGTCGTCGTCATCACACGTCCTTACCGCTACGTCGGCCGATGCGCACCCGCCGGGTGGTCTCCCGGGTGGTGCCGTCGGCTCGGGTCTTCTCGCCGGTCTCGATGCGGGCGCCCACGCGGGTGGCCTTGCCGTCGGAGTCCACGAGCATCACGTTGGAGATGTGGATCGATGCCTCCTTGGTGATGCGTCCACCCTCACGGGAGCCACCCTGGCCGGCCGTCACCCGCTGGTGGCGGACCACCCGGTTGACGCCTTCGACCAGGATTCGGCTCGTCTCCGGGTAGACCTTGAGCACGGTCCCTTCGAGGCCCTTGTCCTTGCCGGCACGCACCAACACGGTGTCGCCGGCCTTGATCTTCACTTTGGCCATGACTTACAGCACCTCCGGCGCCAGCGAGATGATCTTCATGAAGCGCTTGTCGCGCAGTTCGCGCCCCACCGGGCCGAAGATGCGTGTCCCACGCGGTTCGCCGTCGCTCTTGAGCACCACGGCGGCGTTCTCATCGAATCGGATGTACGAACCGTCGGGCCGCCGCGTCTGCTTGCGCACCCGCACGACGACAGCCTTGACGACGTCGCCCTTCTTGACGTTGCCGCCGGGGATCGCATCCTTCACGCTGCACACGATGGTGTCGCCGATGCCTGCGTAGCGGCGGCCGGAGCCACCGAGCACGCGGATGCACAGCAACTCCTTGGCACCAGTGTTGTCGGCGACCTTGAGCCTGGATTCCTGCTGAATCATTGGTTCCTCACTTGGCTTTCTCGAGGATCTCGACCACGCGCCAGCGCTTGGTGGCCGACAGCGGGCGCGTCTCCATCAACAACACCCGGTCGCCGACGCCGCACTCGTTGGCCTCGTCGTGCGCCTTGAGCTTGGAGGTGCGCCGCACAACCTTGCCGTACAGCGCGTGCTTGAATCGGTCCTCGACGGCGACCACGACGGTCTTGTCCATCTTGTCGGAGACCACCAGACCCTCGGCGGTCTTGCGGTTGCCGCGCTCGGCGGCAGTGCTGCTGTCGCTCATGCCGCGCCCTCCGTCTCGGAAATGATGCCGAGCTCCCGCTCGCGCATGATGGTGTAGATGCGGGCGATGTCCTTGCGCACCGCACGCAACCGGCCGTGGTTGTCCAACTGGCCGGTGGCCGACTGGAAGCGGAGGTTGAACAACTCCTCCTTGGCTTCCTTGAGCCGGGTGACGAGTTCGTCTGGGTCCAGAGCGCGAAGCTCGGAAACGTCGTTGGCCATCAGTCCTCACTCACCTCGCGCCGCACGATGCGGCACTTCATCGGCAGTTTGTGCGCGGCGCGGGTCAGCGCCTCCTGCGCGGTCTTCTCATTGGGGTAGGTCAGCTCGAACATCACGCGGCCGGGCTTGACGTTGGCCACCCACCACTCGGGCGAACCCTTACCCGAGCCCATGCGAGTCTCGGCGGGCTTCTTGGTCAACGGGCGGTCCGGGTAGATGTTGATCCACACCTTGCCACCGCGGCGGATGTGCCGGGTGATGGCGATACGGGCAGATTCGATCTGACGGTTGGTCACGTAGGCCGGCTCCACAGCTTGCAGGCCCCACTCGCCGAACGTGACCCGGTTGCCACCTTTGGACATCCCAGAGCGTTTGGGGTGGTGCTGCTTGCGGTACCTGACCCTGCGGGGAATCAGCATGGTCGGTTCAGCCCTCCGATCCGGACTTGGCGGGAGCGGAGTCCCGACGCGGACGACGGTCTCCACGGTCACCGCGGTCGCGACCGCCACCGCGACGGCCACCGCCGCCGGGCCCGGTCCGCTGCCGTGCTGCTTGCTGGGCGCGACGCTCCTCGGAGTTGGTCGACACCTCGCCGTGGTAGACCCACACCTTCACGCCGATCTGACCGAAGGTGGTGCGAGCCTCATAGAAGCCGTACTGGATGTCGGCGCGCAGCGTGTGCAGCGGCACGCGACCCTCACGGTAGAACTCGGTGCGGCTCATCTCGGCACCACCGAGGCGGCCCGACACCTGCACCCGGATGCCCTGGGCGCCGGCCTTCATGGCGCTCTGCATCGCCTTGCGCATGGCACGGCGGAACGACACCCGGCTGGCCAACTGCTCGGCCACACCCTGCGCGACGAGCTGGGCGTCGACCTCGGGGTTCTTCACCTCGTGGATGTTCAGCTGCACCTGCTTGCCGGTGAGCTTGTCGAGTTTGGCCCGCATGCGCTCGGCCTCGGTGCCCTGGCGACCGATGACGATGCCGGGCCGGGCGGTCCAGATGTCGACGCGGACCCGGTCCCGGGTGCGCTCAATCTCGACCTTGGCGATGCCGGCGCGGTTGAGCTCACCGTTGATGAGGCGACGGATCTTGACGTCTTCCTCGACGTAGTCGCGGTAGCGCTGACCGGTCTTCGTGCTGTCGGCGAACCAGCGGGAGTTGAAGTCCGCGGTGATCCCGAGGCGGAAGCCGTTCGGGTTGATCTTCTGGCCCATTCGTCTAGCCCTTCTTCGCCGTGGTCTGGCGCGGTTCGACCACGACCGTGATGTGGCTGGTGCGCTTGCGGATCCGGTACGCCCGGCCTTGGGCGCGCGGACGGAAACGCTTCATCGTCGGGCCCTCATCCACGAACGCCTCGCTCACCACGAGGGTGGCGGGGTCGAGTTGGTGGTTGTGAGCGGCGTTGGCGACGGCGCTGTCGAGCACTTTGCCCACCGGGTCACTGGCGGCCTGCGGCGCGAAACGCAGGATCGCCTGCGCCTCGGCCACCGGCAGCCCCCGGATAAGGTCCACCACGCGGCGGGCCTTCATGGGCGTGACGCGGACGTACCGCGCCTGGGCCCTGGCTTCCATCCTTGCTCCCTCATCGTGCGTGCTGTGTCTGGTGGTCTGGTGGGTCGTCGTCGGCATCAGCGACGGCGGGCCTTGCGGTCGTCCTTGATGTGGCCGCGGAACGTCCTGGTGGGGGCGAACTCGCCGAGCTTGTGGCCGACCATGTTCTCGGAGATGAACACCGGCACGTGCTTGCGACCGTCGTGCACCGCGATGGTGTGGCCGATCATGTCCGGCACGACCATCGAGCGGCGCGACCATGTCTTGATCACGTTGTAGGTGCCCTTCTCGTTCTGGAGTTCCACCTTCTTGGCGAGGTGGTCGTCCACGAACGGGCCCTTCTTCAGGCTGCGTGGCATCAGTCAGCTCCTAACGCTTCTTGCCGGTCTTGCGACGGCGCACGATGTACTTGTCGGAAGGCTTCTTGCGGGACCGGGTGCGGCCCTCGGGCTTGCCAGCGGGGTTGACCGGGTGGCGACCACCGGAGGTCTTGCCCTCGCCACCACCGTGCGGGTGATCGACCGGGTTCATCGCGACACCGCGGACCGTCGGGCGCTTGCCCTTCCAACGCATCCGACCGGCCTTGCCCCAGTTGATGTTGGACTGCTCGGCGTTGCCGACCTCGCCCACCGTTGCCCGGCAGCGCAGGTCGACGTTGCGAATCTCACCCGACGGCATCCGCAGCTGGGCGTACGGCCCGTCCTTGGCCACCAACTGCACGCTGGACCCGGCCGAACGAGCGATCTTGGCGCCACCTCCCGGTCGCAGCTCCACGGCGTGGATCACGGTACCGGTGGGGATATTGCGCAGCGGCAGGTTGTTGCCCGGCTTGATGTCGGCCGAGGGGCCGGTCTCCACCTTGGCGCCTTGGCGCAACTTGGCCGGGGCGAGAATGTACCGCTTCTCACCGTCGGCGAAGTGCAGCAGGGCGATTCGCGCCGTGCGGTTCGGATCGTATTCGATATGGGCGACCTTGGCCGGCACACCGTCCTTGTCGGCACGACGGAAGTCGATCACTCGGTAGGCGCGCTTGTGGCCACCACCGTGGTGCCGGGTGGTGATGCGCCCGGTGCTGTTGCGACCACCGGATTTTGTCAGCGGCTTGATCAGGCTCTTCTCGGGCGTGTCCCGGGTGATCTCGACGAAGTCGGCCACGCTGGAGCCACGCCGGCCCGGAGTGGTCGGCTTGTACTTACGGATTGCCATGTCTGCTCGTCTCTATGCTCGCGGTACCGGCCCTAGGCGGCCGGTCCCCCGAAGATGTCGATCCGGTCGCCGGCGGCCAGCGACACGATGGCGCGCTTGGTGGCGGCGCGGCGGCCGTAGCCAGCCCGCGTCCGCACCCGCTTGCCGGGACGGTTGAGGGTGTTCACCCCGGTCACCTTGACTCCGAAGACCTGCTCGACCGCGATCTTGATCTGGGTCTTGTTGGCACTCGGGTGCACCAGGAAGGTGTACTTGTTCTCGTCGATCAGGCCGTAGCTCTTCTCGGACACCACCGGGGAGAGCAGGATGTCACGCGGGTCTGCGATCCTCACTTGACTTCTCCTTTCACAGTGGTGCGGGCCAGGAAGGTTGCCAGCGCGGCCGTGGTGAACACCACGTCATCGCTGACGAGCACGTCGTAGGTGTTGAGCTGTTCGGGAGCGATAACGTGCACGCCCGCGATATTGCGCAGCGACTGCCAGCCGGTGACATCCTCGCGCGGGACCACGAACAGCACGTGCGAGCGCTGGGTCAGCGCTCGGACGGCTGCTGCGGCCGTCTTGGTCGAGGGCGCCTCCGACTCGACGACGGTGCTGACCACGTGTACGCGGTCGTTGCGCGCGCGGTCAGAGAGGGCACCGCGCAGGGCGGCTGCCTTCATCTTCTTGGGCGTGCGCTGTTCGTAGTTGCGCGGCGTCGGGCCGTGCACCACGCCACCGCCGGCGAACTGCGGAGCACGCGTGGAGCCCTGCCGTGCGCGACCGGTGCCCTTCTGCTTGTAGGGCTTCTTGCCGCCACCGCGAACCTCGCCGCGCGACTTGGTGTCGTGCGTGCCCTGGCGCGCGGCCGCAAGTTGCGCGACCACCACCTGGTGAATCAACGGAACGTTCGCCGGGACGTCGAAGACCGCCTCAGGCAGGTCAACCGAACCGTCAGTGCCGCCGGCGGGCGTGTGGACCTCTACGGCTGCCATGTCATGCCCCCTTCGCGGCGGAACGCACGAACACGATGGTGCCGCGAGGGCCGGGGACGGCACCGCGCACCAGGATGTAGCCGCGGTCGGCGTCGATCGACTGGATCTTGAGGTTTTGAGTGGTGTGCTTGACGTGGCCCATGCGACCTGCCATCTTCAGGCCCTTGAACACCCGACCGGGGGTGGCGCAGCCACCGATGGAGCCTGGCGACCGGTGCTTGCGTTGCACACCGTGTGTGGCCCGCAGCCCATGGAAGCCGTGGCGCTTCATCACACCGGCGTAGCCCTTGCCCTTGGTGGTACCCGTGACGTCGACCTTCTGGCCGGCCTCAAAGGTGTCGGCGGCGGTGATCGCCTGGCCGACCTCGTATGTGGCAGCGTCGTCGGTGCGCAGTTCGATCAGGTAGCGGTGCGGTGCGACTCCTGCCTTGGCGAAGTGCCCACCCTCAGGCTTGTTGACCTTGCGCGGGTCGATCTGACCGTAGCCGAGTTGGACGGCGTCGTAGCCGTCGACCTCGGGGGTGCGGACCTGGGTCACCACGCAGGGCCCGGCCTGGATGACCGTGACCGGAACGACCCGGTTCGTCTCATCCCACACCTGGGTCATCCCGAGCTTGGTGCCCAGGATGCCCTTGCGTTGTTCCGTCATCGTAAAGGTGTCCTTACAGCTTGATCTCGATGTCCACACCGGCGGGCAGGTCGAGTCGCATCAGCGAGTCGACCGTCTTGGGTGTGGGTTCGAGGATGTCGATGAGTCGCTTGTGGGTACGCATCTCGAAGTGCTCGCGGCTGTCCTTGTACTTGTGCGGCGAACGGATGACGCAATACACATTCTTCTCGGTCGGCAGCGGCACCGGGCCCTTGACCTGCGCGCCCGTCTTGGTGACCGTTTCGACGATCTTGCGCGCCGAGGAGTCGATCACCTCGTGGTCATAGGCCTTGAGCCGGATGCGGATCTTCTGTCCCGCCATGTGGCTGATTCCTTCACTCTCTAGTGCCGCTGGATGTCTGGGGTCGTGCTGTCCTGCGAAGTCCCCGCCGGCGCCTGGCGCCGGCGGGGACTTGCGGGAGTACTACTTGAGGATCTTCGTCACTCGACCGGCACCGACGGTGCGGCCACCCTCGCGGATGGCGAACCGCAGGCCGTCCTCCATGGCGATCGGCTGGATCAGCTCGACCGACATGTCGGTGTTGTCGCCGGGCATGACCATCTCGGTGCCCTCGGGGAGGGTCACCACGCCGGTCACGTCCGTGGTGCGGAAGTAGAACTGTGGCCGGTAGTTGTTGAAGAACGGCGTGTGCCGGCCGCCCTCGTCCTTGGACAGGATGTAGACCTGACC
>JAUPKO010000588.1 GCA_030837395.1 Actinomycetota bacterium
GAGGCAACACCCGAACCCAAGCCGACAACGGGAACCGGGACTGTGGAGTGGTTTCTGGTGCCATTGCCCAACGTGCCGAAGCCATTTGAACCCCAGCAGTAGGCACCGCCAGCAAGTGTCGTGGCGCAAGTGCCCCTATCTGCGGCCGAGATCGATGCCACGCGCGAGCCGAGGCCCGTCACCCGCACCGGGGTCGTCGCACCTGAGGTGGTTCCGTTGCCCAGTTCGCCCCGCTGGTTCACGCCCCAGCAGAAGGCCGCACCCGATTTCATCACCGCACAGCTGTGGAGTCTGCCCGCACTGATGGATGCGACACCGGCGCCCAGGCCTCTCACGCCGACAGGAACCTTCGTCTTGGTGGTGGTGCCGTTGCCGAGTTGACCCTTCCAGTTGTGGCCCCAGCAGTAGGCGGCGCCGCCGACGGTCACCGCACACGTGTGACCGTAGCCAGCGGAAAACTGTTTCCACGCCCCTGGCGGTGGAGGTGGTGTCGACCTGCCGGTGAGGCGTTTGCCTACCTCGTTCGTGGCCTTCCACAGTGGACTGCCCTCGACGGTGGCGTAGGCGTAGCTGGTGTGAATCCTGGACGAGTTCGCATAGCCCACAATCTGTGACAGGCCGCTGTCGCAGACGATGTCGTTCTTGGCGCACACGTTGAACGTCTTCGTCCGCATCGTCACGGTGATGTCCACGCGGGGATTCCATGGCAGCAGCGTGGTGATGCCCTTGCCCGTCGTGGGGGCACCACCGGCCAGCCATGTCGCCCCGCTACCGGCGACCCGGTCACCGTCGGCCAGCAGCACCACCCCGACCACCTTGCTCAATGCCGCCCGACCTTGGGCGGTGGTGGCCAGCTTGGTCATCGCCCGGTGCATCACCATCGCACCCTGGGAATACCCGGCCAACACGATCGGCCGCTTGTTCTGGCACCCCTTGGACACCTCTGTGACGTACCAAACTGTGTGCGCGGCGCCGGCCTCGATCGACGCCGTGAACGGCTTGACCCGGTTCGCGTACCAGATGGTCAGGGCCGTGGAGGCCGACCCGGGCACCGCCAGGCCAGCGGCCTCCGCCGCACTAGGAGCCAACGTCGTGGTGGATTCGGCCGGGTAGTTGACCGCGTGCGTGACCATCGGAACCTTCCAGGTGTCTCGCAGCCGATCACGCACCGACTTGACATGTGAACCCATGAACTCGGTCAAAGCCGCCTTCTGAGCATTGTCCGTCTCCCCCGACCCAGCCGCCCCCACAAACACCACCTGGGAACACGGATCCACCGCCTGCGGCGACACTCCCGCGGCTGCAGCGGACACATCGGCCTCCGGTGCCACGTCCACCGCTGACGAGGCCCCTGACGCCGCTTCCGCCGCTGTTGACGACACCACCCCAACTCCCAGCAGCGCCACGATCGTTACCAGCGCGCTTGCCATGATCCCCAGCCGCCTGCGCCTGTCACAACTCATGACGATCATCGCCCCACACCACCCTCACCGGCCAGCCAGCGCCAACCCCACGTCCCATACGAGCACAAACCGCGCGTTCGCCACCCCGACCATCGGCACCGACGGGACGATCTACGTGGGGTCAGCCGACCACAACGTCTCCGGCTTCACGCCGGCAGGTCAGCAGGTGTGGCGCTTCACCACCGGCGGCATCATCGACACCGCACCTGCCCTACTCGCCTCTGAGCCTGGCGTCGGCGCATCGATGGTGATCGGCTCCGGCGACGAGAAGCTCTATCGGGTGCGCACTGCCCGCAGCTCCCCCGTGGTGGGCTGCACCCCGGAAGGGACCGGGCACATCGTCTACGTTGGCTCGTCCAACGACCAGCTCTATGCGATCAACGCCGCCGCCGGAACCCGGCGCTGGGCCTATGACAGCAACGCGGATGAAGCTCAACTCGCCAACCGCACCATGCTCAACTCCTCGCCCGCGCTGGGCTCGGAGGGCGTCTACATCGGCAGTCAGGACGGCGTCGTGTGGCAGCGGTGGTGGCGGTGGTGGCGGTGGAGCTGGCAGCCGCGGTGGAGTTCTTGCCGCCGTGGGGGGCAGGGCTCGGCGGCCTCAACCACCATGGTCGTCCTCGGCTTCACGAATGTGGAGAACCTCAACTCCGCCGGCCAAGTAACGGTCAACTCAGGACCCACCTGCTTCCTGACGGGCCACGTGAACTTCCCACCGGCGAAAGGTCCGCGCCGCCGCAGCAGGGACTGTACAAGATTGTCGGACACGCCCTACACGTTGCCGCAGTTCAGGCCCTTGGAATTCAGATCATCGAGCACGACGATCTGGCAGGTCGTCATGTCCGTGGTGTCGACGATCGACAGGCTCACACCGCCCAGGGCCTCGCCGAAGTTGACCACCCAACCGGCGGCAGCAACCTGTGCTTGGAATTCCGGGTCGGCGTTGATGACCTTCAGTTGATCACCCAGGCTCGTCCGAGCGCCGCAGATCAAGGTGTCGTACTTGCTGGTGGCCAGCGCCTGCAATTCGGCATTCTTGGATTCGCCGCTGACGCTGGCCGTGGTGCAGCCACCATCGGACGTTGCCGCACCGGACGCCGCCTCTGAGCCGCCCTGCGAGGGCGCGGCCGCCGACGTCTGCGGCTCCGGCGGTGTGCTCGATTCGGTCTCGGTGGTGGTGCCGCCGCAGGCAGCCAGCGCCACCACTGCCACCGCCAGCACAGGAATGCTCTTTGCCGACGTCATCGCGATCCCGACCTCTCCGCCTCGCATACGCCCGATCCACTTGGGTCGACCGTGGGTGGGCGATCACCCACCTACATCCATCATCAGCCTGATCCGTGCCCGCGGTGCCGCCCGGGTCGTCACCTGCCACCCTGCCCAGGGCCACCTGGCATGCTGAAGCCCGGATACGAGGAGGCGGTGCACATGCGGATCGGACTGGTCCTCGGCGGTGGCGGACTGACCGGTGGCGCGTTCCACGCCGGGGTGGTCGCCGCCCTGGCCGAGGCCGGCGGCTGGGACGCCCGCACCGCCGGGGTTCTGTTGGGCACCTCGGCGGGGTCGATCACGGCCACGTCTCTTGCCGCTGGGATGCCGCCGGCAGACCTCGCAGCGCGCGCCCTTGGGCAGGAGTTGTCGCCGGCGGGTGCGGCGATCCTCGCCAGGGTCTCGCCCGGGGCGCGCGAATTCGCCGCCAGTGAGGCAGCGTCGCGGGCACCGGCGTCGCCGGACCTGCTGCGGGCGATGGCCCGCGATCCGCTGCAGGCACACCCCGGCAAGGTGGTGGCCGCGGCGCTGCCCGAAGGTCGAATCTCAACCGCCCCCATAGCCCGCAGCATGGGCGAGCTGTGTACCGGCAGCTGGCCGTCCACCCGCTTGCGGCTGACCGCTTTCCGCCTCTCCGACGGCCAGACCGTCGTGTTCGGCCGCCCGGGTGCGCCACCGCCGCCGATCGGCTCGGCCGTGGCAGCATCCTGCGCGATCCCCGGCTACTTCACGCCGGTGAACATCGACGGCGAACGGTACGTCGACGGCGGCACCACCTCGGCCTGCAACGCCGACGCAGTAATGCACGAGGACGTCGACGTCGTGATCGTCAGCGCGCCCATGGCCATCCACTCCGGGGTGACCCTCGCCCCCGATGTCCCGTGGCGGCGGGTGATGCGTCGACAGGTTGACCGCGAGATCACCCGACTGCGGGCGGCGGGCAAGGACGTCTTCCTGTTCGCCCCCGGCAAGGCCGAGATCAGCGCCATGGGCCCCAATCCGATGGCGCCAGGGCGGGAGGCCGCCGTCACTGCCGCCACTGTCGAGGCCGCGACGGCGCGGATCGCAGCGGACTCCCGGCTACGGGACCTTGGCGGGTCGTGATCGGTTGCCGATGGCGCGGGCAAGGAAGGGTGCCGCGGCCGCAGTGATGATCACATACGTCGCCACCAACGCGTTGAAATTGCTCGGCAGGACGGCGCTGGTGGCGACGAGGCCGGCGATCACCACCGAGAACTCACCACGAGCCGTCAGCAAGGCGCCGGCCCGCAGCCGGGCATCGGTCTTGAGAGCGACCTTGCTGATCTTCCAACCTGTCAGGAACTTCGTCCCCGTCGTCACCACCGCCAGCAGCAGCGCGGGCAGCAGCACCGCGGGCATCTCCCGAGGGTCCGCGGTCAGGCCGAAGTAGGCGAAGAACACCGCGGCCAACAGGTCACGCAACGGGTCGAGGCGTCGACGTGCGATCTCAGCCACCTCGCCGGTCAGCAGCAAGCCCACGAGGAAGGCCGCCACAGCGGGCGAGAAGCCGAACTGACCGGCCACACCCGCCGCCGCGATGGCAGCCCCGAACACCAGCAGCAGCAGACCCACCGGATCGCTCACGTTGAGCAGGCGGTGGAACTTCGGCGACCCCTTCACACTGATGATCAGCGTCACGGTCACCACCAGCAGCGCGACTCCCACGGTGATCAACCCGCTGACCAGCCCCGCACCTGTCAGCAGCAGCGTCAACACTGGCAGGTACGGCGCCATCACGAGGTCCTCGATGATGAGCACGCTCACCACCCGCGGCGTCTCCGGATTGCGCCGCCAATGCAGGTCGCGCACCAGTTGGCTGACGATCCCCGACGACGAGATGTAGGTGATCCCGCCGAGCGCGACCGCACCCACCAGACCCCAGCCGAAAAGCAATGCCAGAATCACCCCCGGGGTGGCGTTGGCCACAACGTCGACGACGCCGGCGTAGGCGGTTTTGCGGGCGCTCTTGAGCAGTTCTTGCCCGGAGTACTCCAGACCCAGCAACAACAACAGCAGCACCACGCCGAGTTCGGCCACGATCTGCACGAAGTCGTCACTAGCCGGGATCCCCACCAGGCCGCCGTCGCCGAACGCGAGCCCAACCAGCAGGTAGAGCGGTACCGGCGAAATCGCGAATCGGTGAGCGAAGCGAGCCAGCAGTCCGAGCCCGAGCAGCAGAACGCCGAACTCGACGAAGAGCGCCGATACACTACCGGCCGATGCGGCAATGATCATGGCGGTCCCGGTGCCTGGTCACGCTTGATCCTATGGCGCCGGCGATCTGGCGAGTCAACCGCTCAGTACAGCGCGCTCCCATCGGGGTCGAACGCGTACACCTGGTCGGGGTCGATGCCGAACCGCACCTTCTCGTTCTCCGCCAGATCGATCGCCGGGGTGAGCCGCGCAATGAACATCGAGTTGCCGGCGGAGGCGATGATCTCATCACCGGCCTCGGCCTCGTCGACGGCCTGGTCGCGCTGGTCACCGTCCGAGGCGCGCTCCACCGGTGCCTCGAAGTGCACCAGCGTCTCGTTGCCGAGGTTCTCCACCACACGCGCGGTGACCTCGACCGAGTTCATGCCGTCACCTGCGGCCACCAGCAGCCCCTCGGGCCGGATGCCCAGCACGATCGGCCCCTCCGGACGGGTGGCCAGGGACGGGTGGTTCTCCAGCGCCTTCGCCGTCAGCGGCACCCACGAGGGACCGAACTGCACCTCGAGCCCGGCGTCCGTGCGCCGCAACACCGACTTGAACAGGTTCATCTTCGGACTGCCCATGAAGCCCGCGACGAACACGTTGGCGGGCCGCTGGTAGAGGTTCTTGGGGCTGTCGCACTGCTGCAGTTCGCCCGCCTTCATCACCGCCACCCGATCACCCATGGTCATCGCCTCGACCTGGTCGTGCGTGACGTAGATGGTCGTCACGCCCAACTGGCTCTGGATCGACGAGATCTCGGCCCGCATCTGCACGCGGAGCTTGGCGTCGAGGTTGCTCAGCGGCTCGTCCATGAGGAAGGCCGCGGGCTCGCGGACGATCGCCCGGCCCATGGCCACCCGCTGCCGCTGCCCGCCGGAGAGGTTCTTCGGCTTCTTGTCCAGCAGCGCCGTGAGCGAGAGGCGGTCGGCGGCTTTAGCCACCCGCGCTTCGATCTCGGCCTTCGGCAGCTTCATCATGCGCAACGCGAACCCCATGTTCTGCCCGACCGTCATGTGCGGGTAGAGCGCATAGTCCTGGAACACCATGGCGATGTCCCGACCCTGCGGCGGGGTGTTGTTGATGACTTTGTCGCCCAGGCGCAACTCGCCACCCGAGATGGACTCCAGGCCGGCGACCATCCGCAGCGCGGTGCTCTTGCCGCAACCGGAGGGGCCGACGAACACCACGAACTCGCCGTCCTTGATGTCCAGGTCGAGCCCGGGGATGGCCACGAAGCCGTCCGGATAGACCTTCTTGACCTTGTCGAACGTAATTGCAGCCATTGCTCTAGCCCTTCAATCCGGATGAGGCGACGCTCTGGACGAACCAGCGCTGGAAGATGAGGAAGACGATCAGAACGGGCAGGACCATCATCACGCCGAAGGCCATGATCTGGCCCCAGTCGTACGGGGGTTGGCCCTGGAACACCGACAGCGCCAGGGGCAGCGGCCGAGACTCGGGATCGCTGACCATCAGCACGGGCCACAGGAACGAGGCCCACACTGATAAGAAGGTGAGGATCGTGACGGAGGCGAACACCGGCTTGCTCATGGGCACGACCACGTAGAAGAAGGTCTTCCACGGTCCGGCACCGTCGATCCGCGCGGCCTCCTCGACCTGCTTGGGCAGGCCGATGAAGAACGTGTAGAACAGGTAAATCGAGAACGCGTTGGCGATGAACGGCAGGAACTGCACGAACACCGTATTGCGCTGCTCGTTGAGCATGTAGAACAGCGGCACCGCGATCGCCTC
>JAUPKO010000589.1 GCA_030837395.1 Actinomycetota bacterium
AGGTGTACGGGCAGAACCCACGGGTGCTTAAGAGCGGCCGGACTCAACCCGCGACCTACGACGAGATGTGGTCCCGATTGTCCGCCGGCGAGGTGTGGAGCGGTCGCGTGATCAACCGCCGCAAGGTGCGGGCCGCCGACGGCACGGTGTCCGGCGAGGACTTCTGGGCCCAGTCGACGATCGCGCCCTACTTCGCGGAGTCGGGGGCGCTGCTGGGGTTCGTCGCGCTGCAGCGGGACGTGACTGATTTGGTGCTCATTGAGCAACGCCAGCGGGGCGAGGCGTTGGCGGCCAGGCTGCGGGTGGAAGCCGGTGCCGCCCTGCACGGCCCAGCACACCTGGAGCAGCGTGTCACCGCCCTGCTCCAGGTGTTGTCCGGGGTCCTGGCGGAGGACGGCGGCGGCGACTGGACGACGGCACTGTGCGTATCAGACGGGCAGTCTGATTGCGCCGACCTGCAGGTCGCCTGGGGGCCGGAGCAGGACACCTGGCGGGCATGGGTCGTTGACACACTGGGCCAACAGGTACAGGCGATTCGCGTGCCCAGGCGCTTCGGCCCCGATGTCGGTGATGACGGTCCGGGGGCGCGGTTCGGCCTGGTGGTGCCGCTGGCGCAGGAGGCGGGTCTCAGCGGGCAACTGGTGCTGCTGGCGCAGGAGGCCTTCCCCCGCAACGATGCCATCCGCGATGCCGTGGTGGCCGTGGCCGAGATGCTCGCGCTGTCGATCGCCGAGGACCGGGCGCGGCGGGCGACGGAGGCGGCGCGCGAGGCTGCGGAGGAGGCCGCCCGGGCCAAATCGCAGTTCCTGGCCAACATGAGTCACGAGATCCGCACCCCCATGAATGGCGTCCTGGGCATGCTCGATCTGCTCGGCGCCACCGACCTGGATGTGCAACAGCACGATTACCTGTCGGTGGCCCAATCCTCGGCCGAGACCCTGCTGACCGTCATCAACGACATCCTTGACTTCTCCCGGATCGAGGCGGGCAAGGTGCATATCGAGGCGGTGCCGTTCGCCCTGGCGCCGCTGGCCGAGGGGGTGACGGCACTCTTCTCGGGTCAGTCCGGCCGGGCGGGGGTGGAGTTGACGTGTCAGGTATCCGCGCAGGTGCCGCGGCGGGTGGTGGGCGATCCCACCCGGTTGCGGCAGGTGCTGTCGAATCTCGTGGGGAACGCGGTGAAGTTCACCCGCCAGGGGCGCATCACCGTAACGGTCAGCGAGCTCGAGCGTGATGGCACCCGCAGTCTGACGAGGTTCGCTGTGGCAGACACCGGCATCGGCATCCCGCAGGAGGCGCTCTCCAGCATCTTCGACTCGTTCGCTCAGGCCGACAGTTCGACCACCCGGCGGTTCGGCGGCACCGGGCTGGGGTTGGCCATCAGCCGCCAACTCGTGGCCCTGATGGGCGGCGACATCGGGGTGACGAGCACAGAGGGGGTGGGCACGACGTTCCACTTCGAGGTGCCGCTGGAGGTGCTGCCGGCAGGGGATGCCTACGCGGCCCACGGCCCGGCGGCCACCGCGGCCTTGCAACCTCGTGCACCGCTGCAGGGCCGAGTGCTGCTGGTGGAGGACAACGAGGTGAATCGGCGGGTCGGGGAGGGGATGCTCGCCCGGCTGGGCCTGGCGGTGGCAGTCGCCGAGGATGGTCAGCAGGCGCTGGACCGGTTGCAGGCCGAGGCGTTCGACGCCGTGTTGATGGACTGCCAGATGCCGGTAATGGACGGATTCGAGGCCACCCGGGCGTTGCGCCGGTGGGAGGACGGTGCCGCCCACACGCCCGTGATCGCTTTGACGGCGGATGCGATGGCCGGCGCCGCCGAACAGTGCCTGGCGGCGGGCATGGACGCTTACCTGAGCAAGCCCTACACCTTCGACGGATTGCGTTCCGCGCTTCAGCCCTGGCTCAGGGCCGCCGGGACGTCCTGAGCGTGCGGGCCCGGGACACCAGCTCTGCGATCACGTCCTTGCGCACGGGTTTGGTGTGGAACTCCGTGAACCCTGCCGCCAGACAGCGCTGCCTGGTCTCGTCCAGCACATCCGCGGTCAACGCCACCACCATGTGGGCCGGCAGGCCGCGGTCGGCCTCCACCTGCCGCACGTGGCGCACCACGTCGGTGCCGTCCTGATGCGGCATGTGCAGATCGATCACCAACAGGTCGAACACGCCGTCGTCGAACGCGTCGATGGCCCGCGCGCCGTCGGGCACCGTCGTCACTTCACAGCCCATACCGGCCAGCAGTTTGGTCAGGACGATGGCGTTGATGTTGTTGTCGTCAGCCACCAGCGTGCGCAATGCGGCGTCGGGTTGGGCCAGCGCGTTCGGCGCGGACACTGCCGTGCCCGGGGCCTCATCGCCGACCTCCGAGGTGGTCCCCGAGGTGGTCGACGGCAGGACAACCGTGAAAGTCGAGCCCGCCCCCGGTTCGCTTGCCACATCGATCCGGGCGCCGATCACCTGCGCGAGTTGCCGGCAGATCGCCAGCCCCAACCCCGTGCCGCCGAACCGCCGGGTGATCGAGGTGTCGCCCTGGGCGAAGGGTTCGAACAGGCCCTCCACCGCACTGGCGGACATCCCGATGCCGGTGTCGGCCACTCGGATGGCGACTTGATAGCCGCTCAAGCCCACGGAGATCGTCACCGAACCGCCATCGGGAGTGAACTTGACCGCGTTACTGAGCAGGGTGCTGACCAGGTGGCGCAATTTGGCGGGGTCGGTGTCGACCGTCGCGGGCGCTGCGGGGTCGGGTTCGGTGATCCGCAAGGCGAGGTTCTTGGCCTGCGCCCGCGATCGGAAAGGTGCCACCGCGGCGGCCACCAGAGCCGCAAGGTCGGTCGTCTCACCTTGATAGCTCAAGTCGCCGGACTCGATGGACGCGTAGTCCAGGATGTCCGAGACGATATCCACCTGCTGGATCCCGGCCTCGATGATGACGTCGACCATCGCCCGCTGCTCGTCGGTGAGGTCTGATGCGCGCAGCACCTCGGCCATGCCGATCACACCGTTCATAGGGGTGCGCAGTTCATGGCTGATGTTCGCCAAGAAGGCGGTCTTGACGGCGCTGGCGCGTTCGGCGGCGTCCCGGGCCGCGGCCAGGCGGCGATTGCTCTGGAAGAGTTCCTCGGTTCGGGCCACGACCTTCTGCTCCATCGCCGAGGTGATCGACTCCGGCGAAGCCGTCAGCGCCCGCCGCCAGGGGTCGGCGAGGCCATCCCACTGCTCGTCCGGGCGAATCTCGAACCGGCACACGTCGTCGCCCTGTGCCACACAGGCGGTCTCGACCGCCAGCAGCGCAGTGCCGAAGAACTCCCCCGCCCAGCCTGAGGCGTACCCGGTCAGCGCCCAGCACACGGGGTGGTCGCTCGGGCCGAAGGCGGCCAGATAGTTCTCGGCCTCGTAGGAGTTGCGCCACTCGCCGGCCATCAGGAAGTGCCCGGTGGCGCGGTCGTATTCCAGGACGGTCGGGGTCACATGCACGATGCCCTCCCACATGTGCATGACCGGCCCGGACGAGATGCGATCGACGTCGGAGTCCCACGCCACATCGGCGGCCACGGCGAGGTAGTCGTCGCGGCCGCAGGTGAACCCGAACTGGGTGAAGATCGCCGCGGCGAATTCGTGGCCCAGATGCCTCACCACAAGTGCGTGGAGGGTGCCCAGCGCGCCTTGGTTGAAGATCAGCATGCGTCGACCGTGCAGCAGCACCTTTCCGGCCTCGGGTTGGAAGTCCAGCCACGCGGCCTGGTTGATGTCAGACGACTTCATCGACCACCACCGGCGCAGGTGCGGTCCGCCACGTGTACCACTCATGCG
>JAUPKO010000590.1 GCA_030837395.1 Actinomycetota bacterium
CCTTCCCTCAGGTGAGCTGGGGTGCGACCCAGCGCAGGCAGGCGCACGTGTGAAGCAGACGATCCACCGCCAGCATGTCCACCGTGGGCGGGCCTTCGCTGCGGTCCCACGGCCAACAGGTCACTGGCTGGCAGGCTTCGGTGGCAGTTCGATGACGATCCGCCCCTCCCGCAGGATGCGGTCGCCTGGACTGGGCGTCGGCATGATGCGCTCGTGCTGCTCGTCGATGATCTCCCTGGCACGCGCGGCGCCAGGATTGAAGAAGCCGTCCATGGCGCCGAACACGGCACCGATGCCGGGTCGGGACTCGTTCAGACCGCGTTGCAGCCACTCAAGCACGAGGCGCCTCCCCACCCCGCTGCTGGAACTTGCGCAGACCCGCCATCGCCTGGCCGCGGACCTTGCCGTGCAACATCGGCGTCCACCCCAACGCCAGACCCGTCGGCCCCAGCGCCTGCCGGGACCACTTCCACAGGTCGAACGAATCGCGGTGTGCCGTGATCAGGCCGTCTGAGAACACAAAGGAGGCCCCGATGTCGTTGACGACGCGTCGGCCGGTGCCGGTGAAGGTGTAGGTCGCCACCCAGTGTGCGGAGTCGTCCGTGACCGAGTCGAACGTGAGGCTGAAGTCCTTGGCCGACGAGCACAACATGCGCCACATATCGCCCACCTGCTGCCCCCGCAGGTCTGTGAAGACCGGATCGGAGAAGGTCGCGTCAGCGGAGTAGCAGGCGGCCATGGCCTCCCCGTCCAAGGCTTGGAATGCGGTGTAGAACCGGGTGATCACGTCGGCGGACATCGCCGCAGCATACGCCCGCGCGCCCCGCCCCCACCTCAGAAGCAGTCCACCGCCGTCACCCGCACCACCGCGGTGCCCTCGGCGTCGCTCGCAGCCAGGTCCACCTCGGCGTTGATGCCCCAGTCATGATCGCCGGCGGGGTCATCGAACACCTGCCGCACCAGCCACTGCCTGGGCTGCTCATCGATGAGCAACAGGTGAGGTCCGCGCGCGCCTGGGCCCATCCCGACCTCCTCGTGTTCGGCGAAGTAGTCCGCCATGGCCTCCTGCCAGCGGTCGGCATCCCAGCCGGCCCCGGAGTCCAACTCGCCCAATTCGTCCCACCGCCGTCGGGAGGCCAGCTCGACCCGGCGGAACATCGCATTGCGCACCAGCACCCGGAACGCCCGCCTATTGGCAGTCACCGGCGGGGGGCCGGTGTCCTCGGCCCGGCGTACCGGCGGCCCATCGTCAGCGCCCGGATGCAGCAGCTGCTCCCACTCGTCCAGCAGACTTGAGTCCACTTGCCGCACCAACTCACCCAGCCACTCGGTGAGGTCCTCGATCTCCTCGGTCCGGGCCTCCTCTGGCACCGTGCGGCGCAGGGCCTTGTAGGCGTCGGCAAGGTATCGCAGCACGAGGCCCTCCGACGGCGCCAGCTTGTGGTAACCGATGTACTCAACGAACGTCATCGACAACTCGTGCAACTCCCGCGCCACCGACTTGGGTCGCAGCGGATACTCCTCGATCCACGGGTGGCCACCGGCGTAGATCTCGTAGGCCGCCTCCAACATGTCAGCCAGCGGTTTGGGCCAGGTGACCTCCTCCAGCAGTTCCATCCGCTCCTCGTACTCGATGCCCTCGGCCTTCATCGCCGCCACGGCCTCGCCGCGGGCCCGGTGCTGCTGCGCGAACAGCACCTGCCGCGGATCCTCAAGTGTCGACTCCAACACCGACAGCACGTCCAAGGCGTATGTCTCGGACTCGATGTCCAGCAGCTCGATGGCCGCCAGGGCGAATGTCGACAGCGGCTGGTTCAACGCGAAGTCGGACTGCAAGTCGGCCACCACCCGCAGCGTCCGGCCATCGGCATCCGGCGGGTCGATCACCTCCAGCACCCCGGCCGTCACCAGGGCCTCGCGGATCGCCGCGGCGCGTTCGATCAGCCTCTCCCGGGCGGCCGGCTCCTCGTCGTTGTCGGCCAGCAGATGCGCCAGTGCCGCGTCAGGCCCGCCTGGCCGCTGCGCGGTGTTGAGCACCATCGCGTGGCTCACCCGGAAGCGCGACTGGAGAGTCTCCGGTTGCGCGGCCACCAGCCGGTCGAAGGTTGCCTTGTTCCAGGTGGGCGTGCCTTCGGGGGGCTTCTTGCGCACGATGCGCCGCAGCTTCTTGGGGTCGTCGCCCGCTTTGGCCACCAGGCGCTCGTTCTCGATCTCGTGCTCGGGGGCCTGCACCACCACCGAGCCGTCGGTGTCGAAACCGGCCCGGCCGGCACGGCCGGCGATCTGGTGGAACTCCCGGGCCCGCAGGACCCGCATCCGCCGACCGTCGTATTTGACCAACGACGTGATCAGCACCGTCCTGATCGGCACGTTGATGCCCACCCCCAACGTATCCGTGCCGCACACCACCTTGAGCAGGCCGGACCGCGTGAGTTGCTCCACCAACCGCCGGTACCGCGGCAGCATCCCGGCATGGTGCACCCCGATGCCGTGCCGGACCAGGCGGCTCAGCGTCTTGCCGAACCCCGCCCGGAAGCGGAAGTCGCCGATGGCCTCGGCGATGGCGTCCTTCTCCGAGCGCGAGCACACATTGATGCTCATGAGCGCCTGTGCCCGCTCCAGCGCCGCCGCCTGCGTCGGGTGCACCACGTAGATGGGCGCCAGACCACCGGCGAGCAGTTCCTCGATCGTCTCGTGGATGGGCGTCTTGGCGTAGCGGTAGGTGAGCGGCACGGGACGTTCGCCGCCGGCCACGAGAGCCGCGGAACGGTCGGTGCGGCGTTCCAGATCGCCCTGGATGCGGTCGATGTCGCCCAGGGTCGCGGACATCAACAGGAACTGGGCCCGGGGCAGTTCGATCAGTGGGACTTGCCAGGCCCACCCGCGGTCACGGTCGGCGTAGTAGTGGAACTCGTCCATGCAGACCACGTCGACCCCGGCGGCCGCGCCCTCACGCAGCGCCAGGTTGGCCAGGATCTCGGCCGTCGCGCAGATCACCGGCGCGCCGGCGTTCACCGCCGCATCGCCGGTGACCATCCCCACCCGTTCCGGGCCCAGCAACTCGCAGAGGTCGAAGAACTTCTCCGACACCAGCGCCTTGATCGGTGCCGTGTAGTACGTTCGCCGGCCCGTGGCGAGGGCGAAGAACATGGCCCCGACGGCCACCAGGCTCTTGCCCGAACCGGTCGGGGTGGCCAGGATCACGTGCGAACCGGAGGCGAGTTCGAGCAGGGCGTCCTCCTGCGCGGGGTAGAGCGGGTAACCGTTGTCCGCGGCCCACGCGGCGAACTCCTCCCGCAGGTCCTCGGGGTCGGTCGCGGCCGCGGCGGGGTCTGCCGGCAGGAGTTCACTGAGGGTCACACCGCCGACCCTGCCACGTGTCGGGGTGACCTCGCTGCCGGGGGGAG
>JAUPKO010000591.1 GCA_030837395.1 Actinomycetota bacterium
CTTCCGATCTCGACTGCAGTTCAAGTGCATCCGAATTATCGAGGGTGTCTTACTCTCGAACTGGTTAATCTTGGTACCGTACCGCTCGAACTCTATCCGGGGGAGCCAATCGCTCAATTGGTGTTCTTCTCCACTCAAGTGCAGGACGCCAATTTGCAACCAATGCGCAAAGCCCTCTTGAGTGGTAAGTACGTTTGTCCGACTGGACCGCAATTCCCTGTGATCAAGGTAGATGATTGGATCCTGCCCACAGTCCGCGATCATGGAGAGCGGAATGGCGAGCGCAGTTAGTTGATTACACCTCTTAGTTAAAGAGTGGGTTGGTCCTACTTGCTTGCCCATTGTTGGAGATCCCAGATTTGGCCGTGATTACTGAGTCTGTCTTCCTCTCACGCTGTCAGTTTCAACTGTGCGGCAGGCGGTGGGCGCACGAGTCGTGGGAGGTCATGCAGACCGCCGCTTTGCGTGGCTACATCCTGGACCGGTTGGAGGATCCGGCGCTGTGGTCGGATGCGCAGGGTCCGCGGGTGTTGTCGGTGGCGGCGTTGGCCGAGGCGGTGCGTCACGACGAGGCGGTGCAGGCGGGCATCGAGGTGCTGTATGGCCCGGATGCGGATCGGGTGCGGGTGCTGGGGGCGTTGGTGGCCGATGAGGCGGTGCCGTTCCTGGCGGCGCTGCGGTACACCGACGCCGGGATGCGCAAGCGTGCCGAGTGGGAGGCGGTGTGGGAGTTGCAGCGGCGCGAGGACGCCGGCGAGGATGGCCTGGACATTCTGGTGCCGCCGAAGTACACGAACAAGGACTTCCGCAAGGCGTCGTACTGGTCGGCGCGGGGGAAGTTGGATGTGCCGAAGGAACGGTTCATCTCCTACCCGGGCGGCGAGTTGGGCGCCGATTTGTCAAGGGACATGAGGAAATTCCCGGTGGCGGTCATGAAACCTGCCCGGTGGTGGCCGTGGGTTCTGCCCGTTGGCGGCCACCACCGGCGGGCGGTTAGGTCAGTGGCCTCACCCCGGTTCCGGCGAGGGCCTGGCTGAGGCGCACGGAGTCGCCGCTGGTCTGGCAGATGTGGGCGTGGTGCAGGAGCCGGTCGACGGTGGCGGTGGCCAACGTTTTGGGCATGAGCTCGTCGAATGCGGCCGGGTGCAGGTTGGAGCTGACCGCGACCGAGCGTTTCTCGTAGGCGGCGTCCACGAGGCGGTAGAGGCCCTCGGCGGCGTCGGCGGAAACGGGCAGCAGCCCGATGTCGTCGATGACGATCAAATCTGCTCGCAGGATCCTGGTGATGGCTTTGGTGACGGTGTCGTCGGCGCGGTGCCGGCGCAGCAAGGCACCGAGGTTCTCCAGGGTGAACCAGGCCACTTTCAGCCCGGCTTCGACGGCGTGTTGGCCGAGGGCTTCGAGCAGGAACGTTTTGCCGGTCCCGGACGGTCCGCAGACCACGAGGTTCTCCCGCCGGCCGACCCATTCCAGGGTGCGCAGGGCCGCCTGGGTGGGTGCGGGGATCGCGGAGGCCTCGGGTTGCCAGGCGTCGAACGTTTTCCCGGTGGGGAACCCGGCCACGGCGCGGCGGGTGGCCAGCGCGGAGCGTTCCCGGCCGGCGGCTTCTTCGACCAGCAGGGCGCGCAGCACCTCGGCCGGTTCCCAGCGTTGGGCTTTCGCGGTCGCGAGGACGTCGGGGGCGTGGCGGCGGATGTGGGGCAGACGCAGGCGGCGCAGCAGCGCCTCCAGATCGGCGGGCAGGTCCGGCGCGGCCGGCACCCCGACGGGTGGGGCGGTGGTGGTGGGGATGGTCATCGGCGTGCTCCGTTCCGGTCAGTGCTGGTGGTGGTGGTGTCGGTGACGTCGAGGGTGAGCCCGTAGCCGGCCCAGGCGGCGGTGCCCTGGGTCAGGGACCGGTCCTCGCTGGCGGTCCGCGCCGGGCCGGTGGCGGCGGTGGCGTGGTGGTCCAGGATGGAGACCAGGTCGGCCTCGGCGAAGCGTTCGTGGACCGCGGCATGCCCGAGGGCCCAGTCGACCTCGGCGGTCCCGCGCAGCGCGGCCAGGGTGACTGCGTCGGCCATCTTGACCCGCATCCGCACGGTGCCCGCGGCGGCGGCCTCGACCAGCCACAGAGCAGCACCTTCCCCGATCGCCAGGAACGCTTCCTCGGCGGTGGTGCGCGCCTTCGGCGTGCGAGCGAGGGCGCCGGCCGGTGCGGGCGGGAAGTGGGCGTCGTCGATCTTGGGGCTGCCTGGGGTTGCGCGCCCGTGGCGGGCGACCTCGACCGGGCCGGCGTCCCCGAGGTGGACGATGACGATCTGCTCGCCCGATCCGGCACCGTGCACGCGCACCCACACCTGCTCACCGAGCAGCGTGTGCGGGACCGAGTACTGGCCCGCCTCGAAGGTGACCATGGGGGTGTTGGCCGGCACGCGGCGGGTCAGGCCGAACGCGGCCGTATACGGCGCGGCCGGGACCGGGTGCAGCCGGCGGCGCTCCTCGGCGAGCATCGCGGCCGGGACCGGGTGCAGCCGGCGGCGCTCCTCGGCGAGCATCGCGGCCGGGGCCCGCCTGGTGGCCCGGTGCACCCGGCTGTTGACCTGCGCGGTGAACGCCGCGCAGGCGGCCTCCAACTCGGCGAACGAGGCGTACTCGTCGAGCAGGTTCGCCTCGGTGGGCACCAGATCGGCCTTGGCCAGTTTCACCGTCGCCTCGGTGCCGCCCTTGGACGCCGGATCGGCCGGCATGCACGTGTGGACCGTGACCCCGTAATGCCGGGCGAACGCCACCATGCCCGGGTTGCGCACCGCGATCCCGGCAACATGATCGATGCTGACCGTCTTCTCATTGTCGGTGAGCAGGAATGTGGGCACCCCACCAAACAGGCGGAAGCAGCCGTCCAACGCGGCGAACACGCTCGGCAAGGTTTTGTCCAGGATCGGGATGATCACCCGGGTCCGCGACCACGCCAGCCAGGCGCACAGCAGGATCGTTTTCACCCCAGCCACCCGAGGGCCGTCACCGAAGTCGTACTGGGCCCACATGCCCGGCTCGGTCACCCACGGCCGGTGCACCCGGGTATTGCCCGACCGGTAGGCCTTCTTCGCCTTCGCGACCGCCCGCCTCGTCGTGCGCTCCGAACCCGCATAGCCCAACCCGAGCAGCTTGTCGTGGGCGATGTCGGCACGCACCTTGCCCTTCGAGCGCTCCACCCACTCCTCGACCTTGGCCAGGAACGGGTCGATCACCTGCGCCCGCGCCGCGGACTGCTCCACCTGCCCGCCGGCATCGCGGGCCGCCACATACCTGGCCACCGTGTGGTGCGAGCACCCAGCCAACTCTCCAGCATCACGAAACGACCCAGTCAGGTCGTACGCATCCAAAATTTCCATGATCTCCTCGGCAGACTTCAACTTGTGTCCCTCCTCAGGGGCGACGGCGCATCAGCACCGCCAGCGCACCTGAGGAGGGGCCTCAACCGCCGGATGCGGCGAGGCAAACAATTCGTGTCGAGCAGAACCCGTGACCGTCAGCGGGCAGTTTTCATGACCGCCACCGGGCAACTAAATGGCCGCCTACGGGCAGTTTGCCGTGGCCGCCAACACCGATTCAACGCTGGTGGTCGGCTGGGCTGGGTGGGATCACGCCGAACAGGCGCGGGCGTTGGCTCGGCTGCTGGTGACCGGGGTCAGCCAGGACGGTTGGGACACCGAGCGGGTGACGCCCCTACTGGCCGGGCTGGTGGAGTTGGAGCCGTGGCTGCGGCAATGGCACGCCGATCCGGTGCCGGGATTCCCGACCAGCCCAGCTCAGGCGATTTCCGGGTTGTTGGATCAGCGGCTGGTCGCGGCGGGGCTGACTCGGGCTGACGTGGCCGCCTGGCGACCGCCGGCCCCGGTGCGTGGCCGGCGGAGGGGGTGAATGGTGGCCGAGAGTGGGAGAGCCCTTACTGATCGGGGTCGGCCAGCCGGAGGACTTGGGTAAACGCCGCGCGAACGGCACCGGTTGATGCCCTTCGCCGAGGAAGTCGGGACCTTCTCCCGACGGACTCCTATTGCTGACTCGGGTACGTCGGACTGCTGGTTGGAGTAGACCAGTTGGTGTAGAAGGGGTAGTCCTTTGTCACGTGCAGCAATTCACCGTCGAAGTCGGACCAACTCAAGGCACGCACAGTGATAGGCCGGAATGTCCAGCTTGCCGGGCGAACTACAAGTGTCTGGGGTCTAATGGTCGGGTGGAGTCATCATCCTCTGTTGAGGGAATAGGCCTCTCGGAGGCTATTGCGGCAATCCGACGGGACCTTCTGGCTGCCCGCACTGCGGCGGTGGGAACGGACTTGGTCCTGCCAGTGGAATCGGTTACCGTCGAGTTGCAGGTGGTCGCGGTCAGGAGTGCAGAGGGGAAAGCGGGCTTCACGGTGCCATTCGTGAATGTTGAACTGGGAGGGGGCGTGGGTTGGCATCGGGAGACGACCCAGAAGATCACGGTCGTCCTCGGTTCGGCGCGTCATGAGGATGGGCAGGAGCCGTTCTCTGTGAGCGAGTCCACCAACGAACTCTTGGGCTAGACCGATGTCACGGGTGGGGCTAGCCGACAGGCTTGTGGAGGTTATCGGAGACCTTGGGCCGACGAGCGATCCTCGATACTGCTACGGTTCGGGGTGCGTGATTAATGGGCGCATCGTTCTCACGGCTGCACACATCGTCCGCGACTCGGTGGGCATCACCGTTCGGCTGGCAGACAAGCGGGGGTTCGTGGCCACCGTCGAGCTCACGGGTGACGGTGACGGTGTGGACCTAGCCTTGCTGAGTGTGGAGGATGAGGACTTTCCGGATCTCCCTCGCATGCCTCTGGGGCGAGTCATTCGTGACTCGCGCAGCGGACACCCGATTCCGTGTCGCGCGGTTGGATACCCGAAGTTTGCCCGGCGAAAGCAGGTTGGGCCGGGGGAGTCTGAAATCCGCGATACCGAGGAAGTCGGAGGCCAGATCCGGACTCTGGGATCCCTGGCTTTGGGACTGCTGAGGGTTCAGGTAACTAGTGCGTCACAGGAACTGCCAGGAGTTGGCGAACTGCTCTCGGATTCACCTTGGGAGGGGATGTCTGGGGCCCCTGTCACGCACGGCGACTACCTGGTTGGAGTTGTCATTGAACATGCTCCTGCATCAAGCCCAAGCGAACTAACAGCATTGCCGATCACTTGCCTGGTGGCTGATCCGGAGCACCCTAGTTGGGGCGAGGGCGTGGCGGGGCCCGAACGATGGTCGGAGTTGACTGGCTCCCGCCTGCCGCAGGAGATCTTCGGTATTTCAATGGACCGGCGAGAGGCCCGGTACTGGGCGACGGTCCGTGAGTTGGGGCTCAACCTGCACCGCAACACTCCGATGTTGATCGGGCGAGAGGAGGAACTCCACCTCACATCAATGTTCAGCACCGGAGGTCCGGGCTACTTGTGGTGGAGAGGTGGTGCATGGTCAGGGAAGACCGCACTTCTCCACGAGTTCGCCACTGCAAGGGCTCCTGAGAATGTGGACGTTGTGTGTTTCTTCGTGAGTCGCAGGGCGGGCCAGAACACGCGCGAGCAGTTCCTCCAGGCGGTTGTCCCGCAGCTGGCGGTGCTGTGCGATGTTGAGACGCCCGCACAGCTCAACGAAAATGAGTTTCGCGGACAGTGGGAGGATGCGACTCGCAAGGCGCGGGAGGCCAATCGGCACCTTCTTCTCATGGTCGACGGACTAGACGAGGACTTCTACTACGAGAGCCGCGGCAGTGCCCACGGTTCTGGGGGCAGCATCGCGGCGCTGCTCCCCACGTCGCTTGACGTGAACTGCCATGTCATCGTAAGTAGTCGCTTTCGGCCAGACCCGCCGGTTGACCTTCCTGCGCGCCATCCGCTGGTCAGTCGAGAGGAACTACAGGAACACGAACTCAGTCGTTCTGCGCACGCCGATCAGATGCAGCAGGAGGCAAAGCAGGAACTCCATGACCTGCTCAATGGTGATGATGAGTGGGCAATCGATGTTCTCGGCTGCCTGGCCGCGGCGCAAGGTGCACTCAGCATCAATGACATCGACGCGCTCTGCGCGCACTGGAGTGTGCGTCCGGGCGCTCGTCGCCTCTACATCGACAACCTCGTCAATGTCCGGGCGGCAAGAAGCTTTGCGTCAATCGGGCGCTGGGACCAAGGGGGATATGTCTTCGCGCACGA
>JAUPKO010000592.1 GCA_030837395.1 Actinomycetota bacterium
CGGTGACGGTGACGGCGACGGTGAACTGGCGGCTGGGTCGGCCGCTGCCGGAGGTGTAGTCGAAGGCCCCCAGGTAGGCGTCGAGGTGGTCCACGGTCAGGCCGGTTTCCTCGCGAGTCTCGCGCCGCAGGGCCTCTTCGAGGCTCTCGCCGGGGTCGACCTTGCCGCTGGGCAGCTCGTAGATGCCGCCCATGAAGTCGTCGGCCGGGCGCTTGAGCAGCAGGACCTGGTGATCGTGGACGATGACGGCGCCGACGACGAGCTGGGCGATGCCGTCCCGGCCGGCCTGCTCGACCAGGTCGGTGAGCAGGACGGCGGACACATCGGTGGGCACGTCGACGGCCGGGGTGCTGGTCGTCATGGCGGTCACGGTAGCAGCCGTGCGTGATGGGTGATCACCTTCTGGAAGGCGTGCAGGTAGGCGTCCACGAGCGGCTCGTCGGCCCGGTCGTGCCAGACGGGCAGCTTCAGAGTGCCCGCGTGCAGGGCCTCGGCCCGAGGGAAGTCCCCGGGGCGGTAGTGCAGGTCCTCGGGGTAGCCGGGCAGCAGTGAGGTCGGGGTGTCGAACAGGGGGAACAGGTTGATCGGGCAGGTCGACCCGGGCCGGTCCACTTCCCGGGCCCCCTCGGCCAGCAGCGCGCGGTGGAACCGCTGGATAGGTAGGCCGCCGAGTTCGTCGGGCTGGTAGTACAGCGGCAGCCCGTACCAGGACGCCCGGGTGTCCGCGGGCAGCGTCGGCATCCTCAGCCCGGGCAGCGCGCCCAGCTCGTCGCATATCCGGGCTGCGACCGAGGCACGGGCCTGCAGGTAGTCCTCGAGGTGGCCGAGTTGGTCCAGGGCGATCGCGGCGGCCAGTGGGTGGATGCGCAGCTTCAGGCCGGCGCCGGTGGTGGCGTAGGGGTACAGGGGGAAGTCGTGGGGGATCTCGTTGCGGCACCGTTTGTTGTACTGCCCGAACAGCAGCACCTGGTAGTAGGTCTCGTCGTCGTCGGTCAGGACGAATCCTCCCTCGCCGGCCGACAGGGGTTTGGGCCCGTTCATGCTGAAGGCGGCGGCCGCCCCGAACGTGCCGACCTTGCGGGCGCCGATGGCTGCGCCGTGGGCGTGGGAGGCGTCCTCGAACAGCAGCAGCCCCCGCTCGTCGGCCAGCCGGGTCAGGGCGGTCATGTCGGCGGGGATCCCCCACAGGTGGGTGACCACGATCGCCTTCGTTCGGGGAGTGATCCGGGCGGCGGAGTCGGCCGGGTCGAGGTTGCCGTCGGCATCGCAGTCAGCCAGGACCGGGCGCACGCCCAGGTGCAGCAGCGGGGTGACGGTGGCGAAGAACGTGTACGCGGGGACGATGACCTCGTCGCCTGGGCGCAGGGCCGTGGCGTACATCGCGTGCAGCGCGGCGGTGCCGGAGCTGGTCAGCACCGCGTGCGCGACCCCGTGGTAGGCCGCCAACGCGGTCTCCAGGTCAGCGATCGCCCCGGACCGGTCGTAGACCGAGATCGAGGTCTGCAGCTGATCCAGGACCGCCGCGGTGGTCGCCTCGGTGATCGGGGGCCAGCAGAAGTGCGGCCCCTCGCGGGTGACGGCCTTCGGGCCGCCGAGCACAGCCAACGGCGCCGCTGGCCCGGTCAACGGTCCGGGAGAGGGGCCGGTCGATGTCCCGGCAGCGGTCGTGGCCAGGCGGCGCAGGCGGCCGCGTTCGAGGTCGACGATGCCCCGGCTGCCCACGACCCGGATCCGTTCGGTCTTGGGGCCGATGAACCGCGACATCAACAGGGACCCGTACAGGCCGCTGTCGTAGCCGAACTGGATCACGGCGGTGTCCTCGGCGTCGTAGCGCCGGTCGGGCCGAGCCGTGGTCGACAGGTCGGCATACACGCGGTCGGGCAGCCCGAAGTACCAGATCAGCATGTCGACCAGGTGGTAGCCCATGTCGATCACACAGCCGCCGCCTGCGGTGGCGACCTCGCCGCGCCAGCCGTCGGAGGGGTCGGGGGTGTGCAGGGTGTACGCCGCGTCGACCACGAACGGGGTGCCGATCCGGTCGGCCAGCTGCAGGAAGCTGGTGTAGATCGGGTTGAACCGGCGCTGCAGGGTCACCATCAGTTGGATGCTGGCCTCCTCGCAGATTGCCGACAGAGCCTGGGCCTCGGCCAGGGACGTGGCGAACGGCTTCTCCTTCAACACGTGCACCCGGTGGCTGGCGGCCGCCTCGACCACCGCCCGGCCGGCGTGGTGCGGGACGCTCACCACGATGAAGTCGAGGCCCTCGACCGTGAGCATCTGCTCAATGTCGGTGTACCCAGGCACCCCCAGCGCCTCCTGCTGGGCGCGGACCAGGTCCGGGTCGGCGTCACAGATCGCGACCAGGTCCGCGCCGTCGCACCCGGCCAGGCCGGGCACGTGGTCCTCCAACGCCTGGTGGCCCAGACCGACCACCCCGGCCCGCAGCCGCTCCAGCGGCCGGACGGCACGTTCGCCCGGGGTCTCCTCATGCGGCTGAGGCACCGATTGCGGCGGTACCGGCTGCGGTACCGATTCAGGTACGGACATGGTCATCACGTCTCCTCAACTGCTGCTGCCCACACCACCCGACACACTCGCCCGTCGCTGAAGCCGCCCAGGTGGGCCCACGGGGTCGTGGGCGTGGAGGCCAGGCGGGCGGCGGCCGTATGTGGCATCGCCGCCCGCCCGGCCGGCTGACCGGCCGTCGATCGGGGGCCTCTGGTCCGCCGCTGGTCCTCCCGACGCGCCCGACAGGGGGGCGGTCGTACGTGCCAGGAGTCCGTGACGGTCTCCGATCAACGGCCGTACGGTGTAGCCAACCGGTCGCTAAACGGGACAACCAGGGCATCCGGGATGCACTCTCGCCGCACTCTTGTGGCACCTGCCGCGCTGACCTGGGACGACAGCCCGGGAACGGTGACCCTGGTGGGGTGACCCTGGTGGGGTGACCCGGTCAGTGGGTCGGCATGGGTTGGTCGCGATGAGGCGAAGGTAGCCGCAGGTGGGGCGGCGGGTTCGGCTGGCGCAGCGACGCAAGTCCGTCGGCTGCAGCCAGGAGCAGCTGGCCGAGCGGTTGAGCATCGACCGCTCGACGGTGGCGCGGTGGGAGGCCGGCGATACCGCGCCGCTGCCATGGCTGCGCCCGAAACTTGCGCGCCTCCTGCAGGTCTCCCTGGACCACCTGGACACCATGCTCGAGGAAGCCGCGGTCGCTGCGACGACGGACGAGGATCGGCTCGGCTACGTCGTGCGTCATCCCGACGCCGTCGACATGGCCGCGGTCCTGCAGCTGCGCGACAGCCTGGACGTGCTGGACGGCCGGTACGACGCCGAGCCGTCCACCGCGCTGCTGGCCGAC
>JAUPKO010000593.1 GCA_030837395.1 Actinomycetota bacterium
GCCCGAAGGGATTCGAACCCCTAACCTTCTGATCCGTAGATAGGGCCGATGGCCGACTCTGGCGGATTACGGCCCCATTCTAGAGGAAACTCCGCCATCCGTTGTCTCACGATGTACCCCCGTGTCCTACGTGGGTGACTGACCGCGTGACTGACCGACGGGGCGCGCTGCCCGAGCGCGGTCGGAGTAGGTCCACCAAAGGCACGGCCTCGCACCACAGGGGTGGCTTTCATTTCCACGGACCCCACCGGGCCGTCAAGGGCACCGACGGCATGACTGCGGCATAGCGTTCTCTCATGTCATCGGGAGCCACCCACACGACAACCGAATTCCTACGGGAATTTCGGTTCGTCCAGCCCGGATCACCAGTCACCCTTTTTGCTGGTCCACTAGAAGTCGGGGCTGGACGAGCCTCAGGCAGGATCTGGCTCGAAGGGACTGGCCGCGCTGAGGTGCGCTGGAGCCTCGATGAGGGGGCCCACTTCTCGATACCCCTTGGCACCTCCACTCTGCGCTTCAATCACCCCGACCTCGGTTTGGTGTCGATCGGCATCGGCGTGAATTCAACCAGCGGCGAGGGCTACGTCGACACCGCCGATTTCGGCGCGGAGACGATGGAGTCGGCCGAAGTTCACTGGCTGAATATTCCGGAGTCCGCTTCGGGTTCGATCGAGATTGATGGGGCGGGATGGCGGACGGTCTTCGAGGAGCGACCTGGACTTGGCGCGCTCTACTCTGCAGCCAAGCGGCGGCCGCAGCACGTCGTCTCGCACTCGGCTTCCATCAAGCGCGCTGACGGATCGTCCTTCACCGCGGACGAGTTGACCACGTACCTCACTGGTTTACAGATGGCGTTGTCCTTCGCTTCGGGACGTTGGGTCGCGCCCATGCTGGTCGCAGGATTTGACCGTAATCGATTGGTTCACGAGCAATGGCGCATGTGGCGATGCGACCTCCCGGAAACCTCCGCGGCTTGGTGGGACCCGCACCGCGCCCACGACCTCAGAGAACTTGTGCGGCTATACCTCGGCGCTTGGTACGACGAAGACAAGCAAGACAGGGTTCGCTACTACACCCACCACGTAATCGAGGCTGGACGGGAGAGCGCCCTCGAAGCGCGAGTGCTACTACTAGGTGCCGCCAACGAGTACTTGTGGTGGGTCCGTCAGCCCGGGACCAGATCCGAAGTCAAGGAACGCCGCCACGCACTGGGGGCCTCGAATGTCATCCGAGAACTCCTGGACTTCGCAGGCGTGCCAAGGACTCCACCACCCGAACTGCATGGCATAGGGGCGCTCATAGCGGGGCACACCGCACCAGATAGCGATGTCACCGACGGACCGGGTGCCATCGTCTGGGTTCGCAATCGCATTGCGCACCCCAAGGACGCCAATCAGCCCTACCGCATCAACAGCCTCATGTGGAACACCTGGATCCTTGCGCTCCAATACTCCGAACTGATCCTCCTGCACGAACTCGGCTACAAATCTCGATACCGTCCGCGGGTGCCACCGAATCGGTGGGCGCACTCCTCCGAACTAGTCCCCTGGGCTTCGCCATGACTTCTCCTCCCGGCAACGGCACGCAGCCCAACAGCACTCATCCCCCTTCTAGTAGGGACACTCGCGCGGACATGGCGAGCCAAGGTGGTAAGGCAATGGGGCAGTCGCAAGAATTGCTCTGAGGTGGGCAGTAGAAGCCTCGGAGTCCCGTCGATCGATCGATAGGAGAGCGATCGAGAGCGATACCGTGCGGGAACGACCAGTGGATGACCTCATGGACTGAGGAGTCAGATGAGCGAGCGCGACGACCAGCCCACACCACGATCCGTCGATGATCTGCCCCTTCGAGTGTGCATGGTCGATGCGATCCGCCTGTTTGCCCACGGCCCCGATGCGGTCGAAGGCCAGCCCAGTTCGCTGCAAGGGATCGACCGGTTCTGGCACTACACCGATGCGCGAGGACTTCTAGGAATCGCGGAGTCAAGTGAACTGTGGGCGTCGGGGATCAATCAGATGAACGATCCTGAAGAGATCGGGTACAGCCACAGTCTGCTGTCGCGGGTCTGGCGAGAGGACTTCGAGCCGCACCAGACCACCTGGGTCAACGCGCAGATCAGTGCCGTACTCAGTCTCCAGATTCGCAACGCGCTCTTGGATTCACTGCACGTCGTGTCAGCGTGCCGGGAATCCGACAACCTTGCGATGTGGCACCACTACGGGAGTTCCGACGGCTTCGCGATCGGGATGTCCCATCAGCACCTGAGCCTGAAGTCCAGGGCCGGAGTTGTGGCGGAGCAGAGAACGTTCTGGGAACGCGTCATCTATGAGCGTGTCGAACAACGAACGCTTGCCGTCGATCTCTTCAAGACCCTCTTGCAGGTCCTGCCCACACCTGAAGAGGTGCCCAGTGGCATGGGGCCCAAGCAGAAATTGATCACACTCCTCCTTGCGATCTACATTGCCGCGGTGAAGCACCCCGCATACGCCCATGAACAAGAAGTACGTGGCATTGTGACTGGCTGCACATCAGCCGATAGACGCTACCGAGTGTCAGAACGCGGTCTGACGTCCTTCGTTCGTCTGGTCGGTCACGACTCTGGAAGCGGGATACCAGCACCCAACGGCCTCGGCATCGACGAGGTCATGTGTGGGCCAACCGTCACGACAGACCGTGCACGCGTTGTCGCCGATCTGCTTCAGGCAACAGGGATAGGAGCGCAAGTCCTCATGTCCGAGGTCCCGTTCAGGGGCTGAATCCGCACCTGGATATCACGAACCCGACAATGGTGAGTGAGTGAATCGGACGGAGCCCTACTTGACTTCGAGTGTCAGCGACTAGTTCTGCTTGTCGGCAGTTTTGTCAGTCCAGCGTTCGCCGTCCCAGTAGCGCAGCCGCGTTGGTGACTCGGGATCGTCGTACCAGCCGGGCACCAGCCGCGGAGTAGGCACGTACGTCGGCTTCGCCGATTCGCCCGACGTCGATACCCAACTGACGATGGCCCCTATGACAAAGACGGCCGCCGCGCCGTAGGCCAGCCACATACCTGGCGGCTGGGCCTTGTAGGAGTCCGTCGCGGCCTTACCCACGATGAAGCCCACCACCACCGCTATCACCGCCAGCACGAGCAGCCACACCGCAAGGCTCTTTCTACCCTCGTTCGACATGATTCCCCCCTCTTCTGATGCTGCTGACTCACCATCTGCTGGTGCTGCCGACACGCAATGGGCGGCGGCATGTCCCGTAAGAGACTACGGCGACCCCCGGTGGTTGCGCAGTCGCACGCACTTCGGACCAGTGGCATGTACACGGTTCACGTCGGGCCGCTCGGAGTTGATTGGCGAGTCTCCGAACCACAGTACCCACACTCCTCGATGCCGAGCGTCGCATCGATCACGGTCCACTCATGCCCGTACTTGTCGCACAGGGTCCATTCGCTCATGGACACACGAGGGGGTGGCGCTTCTTCTGGTTCGGTCTCGCTGCTGGTCGGCGGCGCTGTCCGACGCGGTCGGGCAAGTGCCTTCTCGCCCTTGGCCCGGGCGTACTTGTCGGCGATGACCCAGCCGATCGTCGCCGGACCTCCTTCTTTCACTCCGGCCCAGTTGCATGTCAGGCCGTCGTACTCGACCCAACGTCCGTCGCTTCGGAAGGCGACGACGAGGTCCGATTGTGCGCCTCGGAACACGCGTATCTCCCACCGTGGTCCAGCGGTGAGGACCTCGATCCTTGCCATCGGCAGTGACCGGAGCACCTGCTCTGAGGTCGCTACCGCGTACTGCAGCGTGGCATCCGCTCCGGGATCGGGCAGTAGCGTGAACGCGCACGGCGCGTCTCGACCGAGCAGGTGTCGGGCTAGCGGCTCCGGGAAGAGAACGGGGTTTCCCAGAATCCATAGGTCGCGCTCCAGGGGGCGTCGGGGGTTGGGTGTGCGTCGCAGTTCCCTGGACTCCTGGCCGATCGCGCGGAGGGTCGGTCGCATGGTTGCCATGAGGTCCATGAGGGGCTGGAGTAGGACGTCTGGGACGTTCTTGCGGACGAGAACCTTCAGAGCCTCGTCGTAGTACCAGGCGATCTGCATGGCGCCAGCATTGAAGCGTGTCAGAGTGTCGACACCATCGAGTTGGATGTCGGTCCAGAGGGCTCGGGCGTTGTGGAGTTTGTCCGCTGCCACGACGAATGCCGCCGCATCGTCAGCCACGAGCAGTCGCTCCAAGTGCGCCTTCTTGCGCTCCCGCCAGGGTGATTTCTCCGCACCCTCGGCGGTCAGGGAGTCACTGCAGGCGCCCACAAGGTAGGCGACCCGGGATCCGAAGTGTGTCGCGATGTCCGCGAGCCGCTCGGTGCCTCCGCCATCCTCCGCGGCGTCGTGGAGGAGCGCGGCGATGGCCATGTCCTCGTCACCCCCCGCCTCGATCACCAGCGATGAGACGCCTAGCACGTGGCACATGTAAGCGATGGCCGTCCCCTTGCGCGTGTGATGGGCGTGCACCTGAGACGCATAGGCCACCGCTTCTGCGTAGCGGCTTCCCAGGACCAATGTCGGTTCACTCATTCGATTCCCCCCGCTCCTTCGTCATGTGCATCCAGACTGCTTCGGCCCACCGCCGGATCGACTCGTCATCGTCCCAATCGATGCCTGACGGGTCGAAGTAGACGCGATCGCTCATCGTTTCCCCCGTGCACGGCGAGAATGCGACCCATGCTCGCACCGCGATACGCGGTTGGGGTGGAGATACGGAACTGCCAGCATGGGACCTCCCGGTGGTCTCGGCTTTCGCCCCACGGGTGCGGGACGACGGCTCTTCCTCCGGAGCCACCGTCACGAGCAGGCGGTTGGCAGGAGTCAAGCCGGAGGGCTTGGCGACTCCTTCGTGAGCAATCCAATGGTGACACAGCCGACTGACATTCACGACCGGCTGGAGCAGTCTCGGAGCCAGGCCCGCGGCCTAGGGGCGACGGGCGGCGCGGTCCTGCCGTGCGGTGAGGGCTGCTACGGCTTCCGTGCTCGGGTGGACGTAGCGCTGCACGGTCCGGAGGGACTCGTGCCGGCTCTTGGCCATGAGCAGCGGGAGAGGTACGCCGTCCTCCGCGAGGTGAGTGAGGGCCGAGTGCCGCAACTGGTGAAGGGTCCAGCCCCGGGTGGCGGACGTGAAGATCTGTGCCGCCCGGGCGTAGGACAGGCGGGCGCGACCGGTGGTCGGGTCGATGTCGGCCAACGCGGGAGCGCGACGGGCCTGGATGGGTCGCGAGGACAGGAACAGTGGCCCGTTGGCGCGCCCCTCCACGACGTACGGCAGCACCCGCGAGGTGCCGGATGCCCAGTGGATCGTGTCGATAGCGCCTCCCTTGCGGACGGTGACGGCGCGCCGCTGCTCTAGGTCGAGGTCCTCGACGTTGAGGCGCAGCACCTCCTCTGTCCGGGCGGCGGTGTCGTAGAGCATCCGCCATAGGCATCGGTCACGGACCGGCACGTCCTTGCGGGCGAGGAGGTCGTCGATCTGCGCGCGGGTGAGGGCGCGGGTGTGGTCAGGGGTCTCGCGGCGGCGCTCCAAGGTGCCGGCGAGGCCGGGCTCGGTCCAGCCTTGCCGGGTGGTGAAGGCGAGGAAGGAGCGCAGGGTCGCCACGTGCCGGTTCCACGATGACGCGGCGGCATCCGGGTACGCCGCCGCGAGGGCGGTGGACAGGGCGGCGGGGGTCACGTCGGCGATCCGGGGCGAGGGCAGCCGAGCGCCGACGTGGTTCAGGGTGAGCCGGTAGACCCGTTGCGTCGTGATGGACAGGTCCCGGGTCACGAGGAACCGGTCGAGCGCGTCGTCCCAGGTCGTTGCCGAGGGTGCGCGGAGCGCGGTGACCGATCCCATGCCGCCCTCCCAACAGGTATGCGAGTAAACGTGCGCTCATCCGCCACGTCGAGCCGGCACTGTCCCTCACGGGTTCACCCGCCGGACCTCAGTGTATCAGAGTAAATAGCCCATTTACTCTGACACCGTGTGTCAAGCGGTCGTAAGCCCTCGGCGACGATCAGCCGACCGGGAGAACCTGATTCAGGAGGGGCGTTCCGTAAGTCAGGTAGGTGGCGGTCGGGTCGTTATCTGCCACTTGGCGATCGAATGTGACCCGGACTGGGGAATCGTGCCCGACCGTCATCAGATCTGACGGGCCGGTCGGGCGATGCTCACCTGCGTCAAGCGATAGCCGACTCGGCGCGCTTGGTGGCGTGAACGTGTACACGCCGGGGGCTCCTTCAACTCGCTGGAACAGGGTCCGCGCGAGATCGTTGGACAGCAGCCCCTCTTCGATTAGCGATGACTGCCCGCTGTCGATGACCTGCTCCGGGAGTGCGAGGGCTTCAGGCTCCCCATCGTGGTTCTCCGGTAGGTCGCCGAGGTCGCTGAGAAGAACGGCTTGCGAGTTGGCAGCCTCGATCTGCTCCTTCAGGTGAGCGACCGCGTCGTGGGCTCGTTGTGCCTGGGCATCGGCGCCATCCTCTGCTTGCAGTGCGAGGGCTTCGATCGCTTGCTCGATGCTGCCGAGGACGGGCTGGGCGGATCCGATGATCTCGGTGAAGTCGCCGTAGTCCTCGGCGATGCCCTTGTAGACGGTCTCCTCGACGGTGCCAGCGTAGAAATAGTTCGTGACCTGAATGTCCTTGTAGGCGGCACCGATACGGTCGACGCGTCCGGCTCGCTGCTCCGCGCGCATGAGGTTCCAGGGCATGTCGTAGTTGATGAGCCTGCCACTGGTCTGGAGGTTCAGGCCTTCGCTCATGGAGTCGGTGCCGATGAGCACGTGCAGCCGGCCTATGCGGAAGAGGGTCTTGATCTCCTCCTTGCTGACTGAATCCCAGGTCCGTGTCGCAGGGTTCCAGATCTCTCCACCACGGCCGGAGTAGCAGCCCACCTTGTCGTATCCGGCGGCCACCAGCCGCCCGCGGACGTAGTCCATGGTGTCGGTGTACTGGGTGAAGACGACGACTGACGAGTAGGTGCCAAAGGCTTTGTTGAGGTCTTCGATGAGCCTGGTTGCCTTGGTGTCTTGCCCGCTGATGGCTTCGAGTGCCTCGACGAAGGAGCGCAGTTCGGCGATTTCGCCTTTGAGGAGGTCAAGGCGGATCGCCTCGTCATCCAAGTCGAACAGCGTGTCCTCCTCCAGGGCGGTCCGGTCGTCGTCCGCCAGCAGATCGCCGAGGGTCAGACCGGCTTCGAGCGCCTGTAGTCGACGTTTGAGGGACTGTCGGATCGCATAGAACGACGACGTCAAGCGGCGCCGGTAGACGGTCATGATGAAGCCGAGGGCTTGCGTGGACGTGTCGGACATGTAGGCGTTGTAGTAGCGGCGGATGTAACTCTCGATCCGTTCGTAGAGTCCGTGCTCCCAGTCGTCCAGCACGATGAACTCGTCGTTCACGTGCCGTTCGGGGATGGTGACCTCAGGCGGGATGATCCCCGCTGCTTGGTAGGCACGCAGCGTGGCCCGGGTGTTCCGGAAGACCCGGTCCTTCATTGGGGTGTGCCGGCGTAGCCACTCATCCATAAGGGTCACTTCGCGTGGCGTCAGATGCCTTGCGGTCTCCAGCGGCATGCCCAGACGGTCGAATGCGGTGATCTTCTTGGCTTTCACGGCGCCGAGTTCGTCACGGATCGCCGCTTCAAGGGCGGAATCCTGCAGTGCGGCCGAGTCCTCGCGGTAGTCGCCGAGCATGCTCTGGAGAACGGCCCAGCCGCGTGCCTCAGGGTCTTGCCTCAGTTGCTCGAAGTAGGACAGGAAGTCCTGCGCCGACCAGCCCCACCGCCCTGGCAGGTCCAGAAGTTCGATGAGGTCCCACGCCTCGTGCGGGTTCATCTGCATGGGCGTCGCCGTCGCGAGGTACAACGCCTCCCACGAGCCCTTGCGATGCATCTCTTGAAGAAGCGCGAGCAGGGAGTTCGGTGGGTCGCCCGGCTTGGACCCCCGCCGCCGGGCGTGGTGAGCCTCGTCGACGATCACGATGTCCCACGGCCCCGCGGCCAGTACTTCCTCCCGCCGCGCACGTCGACGGGCGAGATGCGAGGAGGCAAGCACGACCGGGAACGCCGACCAAGGGTTGGTGCTGCCAGGTTGGGGCACCGGCTGGTCGCGCACGTCGAGGAACTGCTTTCCGTCGTACCGCGGAACGATCAGGCCGATCTTCTCCGCCAGTTCCTCCTGCCACTGCTTCAGCACCGACGCAGGGACAAGGATGAGGGCCTTCGCGGCCCGACCCGATAGAAGAAGTTCACGGATCGTCAGGCCGAGTTCGACTGTCTTGCCGAAGCCGACGGGGTCCGCGAAAAGGTATCCGCGTGGGTAAGTAGTCACGGCTCGGTACAGGAGGCGGGCTTGATGCGGCAGAGGGGCTACCGGCGCAGTCAAGGCGGCCGTGAACGGCTCGGTCTTCGGCTCCTGAGCGAGGGCAACGAGGTCGTTCCAGGCCGCCTGGACCTGCTCGGCTGTCAGTTCAGCCGCACCCACCTCAACCTCGACCAACGGTGCATCCGGGTCCTGGATGCCAAGCACCGTCCAGATCGGGTCGCTCGCTGGCGGAACGAAATCCTTCGGGACCAGTTTCAGGAGCCGATCGTCGACGTCCCCGAGTGGGATGACGGCCCAACCGTTGTCAGGATTCCCATTCCAGTGCGCCTCGAACCGGCCGACAATCTCGTCACCCTGCTCGGCCCACACCTGCTCCAACCAAGACTTCGCAACCGTGAACGTCTCGTGGTTGTACAACCACCCTGACGCCGTCTCGTTCTCCGAACCGAGGAAC
>JAUPKO010000594.1 GCA_030837395.1 Actinomycetota bacterium
CTATGCCATCGCGTCGGCGAACCCGTGGACCACCGACGCTGCGGCCTGGCCGGACATCACCTTCCGCGAGACCCGCATCGGCGGCGCCGTCGCCTGGCAGGGCGCCTGAGCGGCTCGCCGACCTCAGCAGGCGTGGAGCGTGGTGTGCGCATGCAGTGCCGACATGTGATCGGCGGCGTCGATGTCCGCGACCGAGGCCATGAAGGCGTCGAGGTCGACGCGACGGCCGGCGATCCACGTCCCGAGGACCTGCATGGTGTCCTGCAGGGCGGTCGGGTCGACGTCGTAGGGGTCGGTGTTGAGCAGCACGAGGTCCGCCAGCCTGCCCACCTCGATTGACCCGATCTCGTGATCGCGCTTCTGCTGCCAGGCGGCATTGATGGTGTGCCCCTTCAGGGCCTCGTCGAGAGTCAGCGCCTGATGGGGGTCGTGCACCTGCCCTGAAGCACTGCGGCGGGTCACCGCATTCTGGATGTTCAGCCACGGCAGCGGCGGGGAGAGGTATCCGTCGTTGTGGAAGGTGGGACGCAGCCCTCCGTCGTAGACGTCGCGGTACGGCTGCCAGCGTGCTCCCACGCTCGGCTCGTAGAGAACGCCGTCGAGGAGGTCGCCCCTGTACAGCGACTGGAACGGCGACATCGACGCCGTGATGCCCAGCGCTCCCGCGCGCAGGCACTGCTCCCGGCTCGGCATAGCGAAGTGCTCCACCCGCCACCGGTGATCGCTCCCCTCGAGCCCGAGCCTCCGCAGGGCGGTCTCGTACCCGTCGAGGACGATCTCGATCCCGATGTCCCCGTTGATGTGCGTGGCGATCTGGGTGCCCGCCGCGGCGAACTCCCCGAGCAGCCTGACGAAGTCGTCGGCCGAGTAGTTGAGCGCCGACGTCCCCGGCGCGGTGCCGACGGGGATCCCTGCGGTCCGGGCGCGGTCCGAGTCGAGGTACGGCACGCTGATCGAGGCCGTCCCGATCGTCGGGCTGCCGTCCATCCAGATCTTGTAGCCGACGCGCTGGATCATCGGCGACCGATCGCCGAAGTCGGCTGCCTCGTGGGCTCCCGGGTCGTAGGTGGTCTGGTAGAGCGCGTAGCGGACCGGGCACCCCGGCAGTCCGGCGAGCTCCTCCATCGAGGCCCGGTAGTTGCTCGTGAAGCCCAGGTCGCCCACGGCGGTGAAGCCGTTGCGCGCCAGGGTCGCGTACCACGCACCGAGGTTGATGAGAGGCGACGGCACGACGCCCGGCAGGAAGGCGTTGAGGGCGAGCAGCGAGGCCTGGGTCTCGTAGCCGACGCCCGCGGACGTGCCGTCCGGACGCCGGTCCCAGCGGGCATCGGCGGTGTCCGGCGGCGGCGTGGCGTTCGTCCATCCGAACAGCACCGTCGCGCGGGAGTTGAAGTACAGCGCATGGCCCGTGATGTCGAAGATGAGCACGGGGTGGTCGGGGAAGTAGCGGTCGAGCGTGGTGCGGTCCGGGATGGGAACCGACAGCAGGAGCCGGTCAAGGCCGTTGAACATGAGCGGCTGTCCCACGGGTGTCTCGCGGCGCAGCTGGGCGAACAGGTTCTCGACGTCGGACCAGGCGGGGAACCCGACGAACGGGGCGATCCAGTGCGCGGGCTGCTGGCACAGCAGCGCGGCCGGCACCGGATGGTCGTGCGGCTGGATGAACCCCGGCATGAGGACCGACGATCCGAGGTCGACGACGGGGGCGTCGGGGGCGACGCCGCGGCAGTCGTCGAGGCTCCCCACCGCGACGATGCGGCCGCTGTCGTCGACCGCCACCGCGGTGGCGCGGGGCCGGTCGTCCGCCATCGTGATCACGGACGAGGCCGAGAGGATCTGCATGTGCCCACCTGCTCCCGCTCGCGTTCAGTGCGCCAAGCGAACCATGCGCCCCGCGTGGGCGCTCGGGATTGTGCTAGTCGACGAGCAGGACGTCGCACGTTCTCGCCGCCGTTGCCGCCATACCGGCATCGCACGTCAGCAGACTGGCTCCCATGGCCTCGGTGAGTGCGATGTAGACCCCGTCATAGACCGTCACGTTGTCGCGCAGTGCGAACGCGCGACCGGCGAGGTCAATGTCACGGTGTGCAGCTATCGCCAGCTGCCCCAGGTTCCGGAGTGCCAGTTCGGCTCGCTGGGGTGTGCACACTCCGCCTCTGATCGCTCGACGAAGCGCAGATGCGACCTCGAGCCACAGGAGGTCTGGCGAGTGGAGGTGAACCGACTCATCGACGAGATGGGTTGCGACCCGGTCTCCTCGGTCGGTCCGCAGGATGAGTTCCACGGCCGCAGATGCGTCAAGAACGAGCATCGCGATCAGCGCGGATGAGATCAGCGGCCGGGACTCCGAGATCGACAGACTCGCTCTGCTGGATCTGACGCAGGATGTCCGCGCGCGTGGGGGTGGCCGCTTCGCGGAGGAGGATTCGCAGCACGTACTCCGACAGGGACTGACCGTCAGCGGCCGCGCGGGCCTTCATCGTGCGGGTCAGTTCGTCGGGCACGTCACGGATCTGCATCGTGGACATGCGAAGAACATGACACACATGCAAAACGCATGTCAATGCATCTAGCGCTTGCTCGCCGCCAGCAGCAGCGTGGCCACATCGACGACCTCGACGCCCTCGGCGACGCCCTCGCTCTGGCGGCTGGTGACCGCGTCGTTGAGCATGACCGAGCAGAACGGGCAGGCGACCGCGATGGTGCTGGCGCCGGTGGCGATGGCCT
>JAUPKO010000595.1 GCA_030837395.1 Actinomycetota bacterium
AGCACCGGAGGTGCCCCATGCAACCAACCTACACCGAATACCCGGACGCGGCGAGCTTCCTGGCCGCTGCGCGAGAGACGCTCGAGCGGGAAGAGTGCGCCAACAGCCTGATGTTTGGGGTATGCCTGCGCCTGGTGGGCGAGCCGGAGGCGTACGGCAGCCGGCCCTACCTGGCGGCAATCGAGTCGGAGGGGACGCTGCGCGCTGCAGCGGTCATGACGCCTCCCTACCGTCTCCAGCTCTGGACCGCCGGCGAGCCCGATCCCGCGTCCCTGGCGATGCTGACCGGCGCGCTGCTGCAGGAGATGTGGGCTGTGCCCGGTGTGCTGGCGCGGGAGGCGGCCGCCCTGGCATTCGCCTCGGCCGGGCACGACGCGACCGGCGCAGAATGGCTGGTCGCGGAGCGGATGCGTCTCTACGAGCTGCGCCGGGTGGACCATCCTGCCTATCCCCCCGGCAGCCTGCGGCCGGCGGGCCTCGACGAGATCGACTTGGTCCGCCGGTGGGCCTACGGCTTCCATGAGGATTGCTTTGCCGATGGGGAGCACGAGCGGTCGATGCAGAGCGCCGAGGAAAAGGTAAGGGCGGGGACGCTCTTCGTCTGGGTGGACGGCGTACCCCGGTCGATGGCAGCCCGGCTGCGCCCGACGCCGCACGGAGAAGCGGTCAGCTTTGTCTACACGCCGCCCGCCCAGCGCGGCCGGGGCTACGCGACGGCGGCCGTCGCGCAGCTCTCGCAGCGGGTCCTGGACGGGGGAAAGGAGTTCTGCACGCTCTACGCCGACCTGGCAAACCCGGTATCCAATTCGATCTACCAGCGCATCGGCTACCGGCCGGTGGCGGATGTGCTCGGGCTAGACTTCTCGGCAGCATAGCACCCTCATCCCAACCCTCTCGCATCCAGAGAGAGGAAGAAGGCACCCCTCCACCCGGGTGTGTTTCATCTTTCTGGATAACATAAGTGATGGCTTTGCGCTAGAGCCAGGGATCGTGGTAGAAGGAAGGGACATTGCGGCGAAGCAACGAGTCCCGAGGAGGTTGAGCATGAGTACACGATCCGAAAAAGCGCGACTGTCCCCCTCACAGGCGTCGGAGATATTCTCCGAAGCGGCCCAAGCCCTGTGGGTCAAGTTCAATGCGTGGTACCAGACCCACCCCGAGGCCACCTTCGATGAGATGGATAGCTTTCTTGGCGAGGAAGGTCGGGGGTTGTTGGGTAAGGCTTTGCAGTTGATCTTGCGGCAAGGGGACCTGGGGTCGACGCCCGAAGGGCGCCACTGCGAGCGATGTGGTGGGGAGATGGTTTTCAAGGGGTATCCTGGGAAGGTGGTTGAGGGACTGAGGGTGGAGGCAGAGATTCCACGGGCATACTACATCTGTCCCCGCTGCGAGGCGGGGGTTTTCCCCCCTGGACCGACGTCTGCGGCTGAGTCGGGAGAGGTGGAGTGAAGGGTTGGTGAAGGCGGTGGCCTGGTTAGGGACGACGCAACCGTCCTTCGAGATCGCGGTAAGCACATTGGGCCGGCTGGTGGGGGTATGGATGTCGAAGGCGACACTGTGGCGTCGCCATGGGGAAGTGGCAGAGCAGGTCGAGCAGCGGTTGGCGGGGGAGGAACAGGAACTGACTGAGTGGGAGAGTGACGCCGACGAGATGGCGTGTGTGCCAGCTCAGGCAGCGGTGGAGGAGCATGCGAGCGTGTCGATCGACGGGTCGATGATCCGCATCAAAGGCGAAGGCTATCGCGAAGTGAAGATGGTCTCAGTGTCGAAGGTAGAGACCGTGCCGTCAGAAGGGGTGAGGAAGAGGGCAAAGGCCGAGGGTGAAGAGGGCTTGAAGCTGGCGCAGCACAGCTACCGGGCGGTGTTGGGGGCCAAGGAGACGTTCGAGCCGGGGCTGAGGGCGGAACTGGTACGGCGCCGGGTGATGGATGCGGCGGAGATCACCAGTGTGAATGATGGCGCAGAGTGGATCTGGGACTTGGCGAGGAGGCACATACCCAACAGGCGGGTGGAGGTGCTGGACTGGTCACATGCAGTCCAGAACCTGGCGAAAGCAGCGGTCGCGGCCTATGGAGAGGGGTCAGCCGAGGGACAAGCCTGGCTGGCGGAGCGCAAGGCCGAACTGTGGGAGGGACGGGTGGCTGCCGTGGGAGTAGCCTTGATGCGGCTTCCTCGGAGACGTGGGGAAAGAGGGAAGGCCATTCGCAATGTGCAGGGGTATATCATCCAACATGCCAGGCGCATGGCCTATGACCGCTTTCGAGCCGAGGGCCGGCCGATCGGCAGTGGCACGGTCGAGAGCGGCGTCAAGAATGTGGTCCAATGGCGCATGAAACGGGGAGGCCAATCTTGGGGCAACGAAGGCGCCAAACGGATGTTGGCCGCGCTGGGCGAGCTGCACAGCGGACGATGGGATAGCGCGTGCCGCCTCGCCAAGGCCGCCTGAGCCAAGTTAACCAGATTTATGAAACGCACCCCCGCGAAACCTTGGGCATGTCCCAGTTTGACAGGCACGCACTCCATGGTATAATCGCGTTTTGCCAGTGCGGCGGCGGGAGCTGGTGTCCGCCGCCGG
>JAUPKO010000059.1 GCA_030837395.1 Actinomycetota bacterium
ACCGTAACCTTGGCGCTGGTCAACCAGTACGGCGACACATCAGGCCTGCTGGCAGCTGCGTGTCGATCGCTCCCCCGCTTGTCCGACGCGTGGCGGATGCTCAATGCCGCTCACTGGACCCGCTTTCTCGCGGCGGGCGACGTGCTCGACTTCGATGCCGTTCTCGATGCTGTCGCGAATGCCGCTCCTGATGGTGGCCCGCCACCCGCGCTTGCAGCGGCGGCGATCGGACTGCTTGGGGCCGGCGGTCCCCTCGATTCCCATCGCCAGACGCGCCTGGCCATCCTCTACGCCGCTCACCTCCAAAGGCAAGACGCAGATAGCAGCGAACTCGGGCGTCTCGTGCGGGGATTTGTGCGCCTCCTCCACGACACAGCCGTGGACGAGACGTCGCTGACCATCATCGAGGCGGTGATCGAGGAGCTGTGTGCTGACGACGTGCCCGATGAGGTGCTGCGCGAATTGAGTCACGCGAACGTCGCTCGCGCTCGCGGGCTGGCCGTCCGCCTTGCGCTGCGCGCCGTCAACCATCTGCCCGCGGTGGCCGCGCTCCACTCGATCGAAGCGTGGGATGAGTGGGGGGATCTCGATAGCGCAACCGCCCTCATCGCCAGTGGTGAACTGATTGCTGCATACGACACCGAGACGATCTTGCAGGTCCTGCGCGTCCGATCCGATGCGGAATCCGCACTTCTGCCGGGACCCATGTGGCCTGCACTGCTGCTCGCCGCTCCGCACGGCGCAGACGCGGCGTGGGAATTTCTTGCCGACGACCCTTCCCCGCGGCGGGCCATAGTGATTGAAGATGAGCTTCTCGTCGAGGCGATGGGCGCGCGACTGACTCGCATTCGACTCAATCGCCTCCACGGCGCGCAGGTGGCAGTGCTCAAGGGATACCTGGCGACCACGCCGTCGCGCATCTCTGAGGATCCGCGCTTCGGTGTCGCGGTGGCCGCCGTGCCGGACACGACGCTGCAGGAGCTCGCCCTTGCTCAACTCCGCGAGGCGAAGTCAATACCGACCGTCTGGCTTCAACTCGCAGAAGCACGATTGCCGCTGCCACTGGCTACTGCCGAAGAGTATCTGCTCAGCCTTCCAGCCGGTTCATCACGCACCGACGCCGTTCGCTCCGCACTGGACAGCAGCGTTCCGGCCGTTCGAGCACTCGGCCTCCGTGCATGGGACGCAGATCCGCTCGCAGTCGACGAGCACATGCTGCTCACGTCACTCACCGAGTCCAGGCACCCAGAGATGCAGGCGCGGGTGGCCGACGCGGCCGACCGGGGTCGATTCTCCAGCGCCGCTGACTTGGCCGCCTTGGCTGAATTCGACCATCGTGTCCTCGTTACCCGACGCGGCAGCCGCCACGTCCTGGAACAGGTCAAGTCGCGAATCGACGCGGCAGCGGCCGACGCCTCGACCGAAGCACTATCGAACGGACGTGTCGACGCGCTCTTGAGACTTGCCCGCGGCAGCACTGCCCGGGATCGCGAGTGGGCCCTCGTGTCGTTGGCGAAACACGTCGAACAGGGTCACGTCATCCCTGGCGTAGTCGTGGGCAGCACATCCGAGGAAGTCTCGTCGTGACGACCTATACCGCGAGCTACATGCCGTCTACGCTCACCGAGTCTGAAGCCGGGGTGGCTCTGACACTCGGGATCGACGCGTCGCAGGACGCGGCATTCCTCAGTGGCTCCGTCATCCCAAGCCGCGCCTTCTCGTCCGCGATGCTCGCGCTCGGTCGTGTCGTGCGGATGCAGGATGCTCAACGAGTGAGCAACCGCTTTGCCTACCAGACATGGGTCCTTGGTGAATACGTCAAGGAACTACCCGGAGAGTTGCGGATCAACCGGGCGCAGCTGCCCGCGCTCGCCGCTCGAGCTGGCGACCTTTCCGCGGATATCTCGTCCCTCAGAGAGCGAGCCTTCGCGGAGGCACCCACCCGATTGTTCCCAGACGCTCGGCGGCGCTACTGGGACTGGCTGTTCGAGCACAACATGGACGCGTGGACGGTTCTCGACCCGATCGTCAGCGTGCAGCCCCTCGCCACTTCCTTCGAGGCATTCAGTCTTGACGAATCGACGTATGCCCGTGTCACCCTGCCTCACGCATCTCTTCGGCTAGATCAGCCGCCGCGCCTGGGAACCACGAACATCGAGTTCAGCCCGCTCTTGGAGCGGGAGTTCGCCCGTACCCGCACTTACCGGCCGCTGCACTTGCAAGTTGGTGACGCGTCAGTAACCGTGGACACCGGGATCTCAACAGCGGTGGAGGAGCGCATCGACGTGCCGGACTCGTGGGTCCGAGGTCTCGCCGAGGTCCAGAGCGCGCTGACGCTTGCCTCCTTCGAGGTTCAGGTCTCAAGCGGGTTTGTCGCCGACATCCTTGCGGCCCTCGCCGCTCGTCGGGAGAGGGTCGGCCCACGCTCGATCGTCTTCACGTTGCTGCCGGGGGCACCGGTCTCGGTCCTCCTTGAGCCGTGGGGGATACGTCTGACCGACCCGACCTCGACCTTCTCTGGTGCTGAAGTCCGCGAGATCAGGGTCTGGGGGCGGCGGCGTCTGCGCGCGCTGATCGATGTCCTGCCGCTCTGCGACTCCGTCACCGTACGGTTGGCCGATTCGGGCATGCCATCGTTCTGGTCGGTCGACGTCGACGGAGTTCAACTGATGATCGGCATGACCGGTTGGACGGCTGTCGAGTGGGCCAGCAAGGCACGCTTCAGCTCTCTGCTCCCTGCGGCGCACGTTCCGGAAGATGTTCTCGATTCGGTATCTACGTTGGTCGAGGAACGTGGCGAAACATCAGCGGACGCGTTGATCTCCGAGCTGAACCTGTCACCCCAGCAAGCGAGGGCGGCACTGCTAACTCTCTGCCGCCGTGGTCGTGTCATGTTCGATCCGGAGATTCGCGTGCATCGATGGAGGCCACTATTCGTGGGCACGACGGTCGCGGACGCGCTGGCCTCGGACAGTGAACTAGACGTCGGGCGACGACTGCACCGAGACGGGTGCGTGACCGTCATGTCCGAAGCTATGGAGGGGACTGCGTTTCACCTGGATGCAATCGTGACCGACGCCGGAACCGAGTACGTGGTCGAGCTCATCACTGATGAGGACGCGCATCCGACATACGCCCACTGCTCATGCGCAGAATTCCAGCGACACGGTCTGCGTCACGGACCCTGCCCGCACATTGTCGCTTCGGCCCTGGCCTGAGGCACGATGACGACAGATGAATCGGGAATGGATCCGCGCTGGCGGGATCGCATCGACGCCATTGGAAGTGCCAACTTCGAGCTCGAGGAGATGCTTCGGCTTGGATTCCTGACCGCTGACCAAGTCGACCACTCGGCTGAGCAATTGGCGAGGTACGAGGCGACTCTCGATGAGTTGGCAGAGGCCGTCGCCGAGTTGGCGTCCGTTCGGGAGGAACTCAAAGGCTCGGCCAGCATCGCCACCGCGCTACGTGCCATTCGGGCCCGGCGGATCGAGCGGGTTCGCGCTACGGCCCAGTACAAGCGAACGGAGAAGGCGCGCCTGGACGCCCAACGGCATTCGGAGTGGGTCGAACGCAAGACAGTCACACCCGTGTTCCTCGGTCGAGGGGTCTCGAGCCGCCTATCGTTCGAGGGTGGCGATACGAGTCGACAGGCCGCCTTAGGATTGCCGGCGCTGACGACGTTCGTCGATATTTCCGAGCGACTTGACCTCACCCCGAGCCGATTGCAGTGGCTCGCATACGAGCGCGCCGCGGCTAGTTCGGATCACTACTCCCGATTCGAGATACCCAAGCGCAGCGGCGGCACACGACTCATCTCGAGCCCGAAGCCAGCGCTGCGGATAGCGCAGCAGTGGGTTCGCGAGTCCGTCCTCAGCCACCTGTCACCGCACGGGGCAGCGATGGCGTTCCGCCCCAGGACCTCGATCGTCGACAACGCAAGAATCCACGCGGGCGAGTCCGTCGTGGTGCGGATGGACCTCAAAGAATTCTTCCCCAGCCTGACGTACGTGCGGGTGCGCGGGTTCTTCGAGTCGCTGGGATACAACCCGGGAGTCGCCAGCGTCCTCGCCCTGCTCACGACTGACGCCCCGCGGGCCCGGGTGACACTCGATGGAGTGACGACCGTCGTTGCGGTCGGTGAGCGGTCGCTGCCCCAGGGCGCCTGCACGTCACCGGACCTGGCGAACCTCATCGCCCGTGGTCTCGACCAGCGCCTGACGGGGCTGGCGGGCTCGCGCGGCTGGGCCTACACCCGCTACGCCGACGACCTCGTCTTCTCAACCAGTGTTGCGTCAGAAGACGCGGGGCGCCTCGTCCGTGGGGTCACGGGTATCTGCGCGAGCGAGGGCTACGTCGTCAACACGAAGAAGACGCGGATCATGCGGCAACCGAATAGACAGACGGTCACGGGGCTTCTGGTCAATGACGGCGTCCGGCTGACCCGCCGTGACCTCCGGCGTATCCGTGCCTTCCTCCACCGATGCGAGACCCAGGGACTCGAGGCTGTCTCGGAGGACATCGGTAAGAGCGCTGCGCATGTCGCGCGCGGCTACCATGCCTACGCGACCATGGTGATGCCTTCGGCCGCCGCGCGAATGCGCGCCAACCACCCGTGGATTTAACGTCTCACAAGTGCTGAAGAG
>JAUPKO010000596.1 GCA_030837395.1 Actinomycetota bacterium
CCGCCGGACTCCTGGCCTCCAGCCACGCCCACGCGATCCTCGGCGGAGTGGGCCAGTTCGACACCGGCGACTGGGTTGTTGTGGAAACGTTGACCAAGACCCAAGCGTCCTGCCTGATCGAGGCGATCGCCGCGTTCGAGGCGGACACCGCCGGACTGTAGGCCGAAGGGCCAGAAGCGTTGCGCCGCAACGACTTTCCGGCACGCGACTGTCAGACCCCCCGGGTACCGTCGTGTCGTGAACGCCCCCGGCCCGCAGCACGGTCGACCTGCACCCGTCCAGCGTGAAGGCGCCAGGGCCCGGCGTCCGATAGGGCTGCTGGGCGGGTGCCGTTGCTGAGCTGGTGACGTCGCCGTCTTGCGTCCACGCAGCGCGCGCGGACGGTAGTCAGCGGTGCGGCACCTGTCGCAGCGAATGGGAAGGCTGGATCCATGGAGCATGAGAGCGCGGGCAGCCCACGCTGGTACACCCTGGAGGAACTGTGCGAGCGGCTCGGCATCGACCGTGCCGCGGTACACGCCCGCGCCGGCGAGCTGGCGGGCGATCCGGAGCCCGACCTTCCTGGCGGCCTGGTCACGCTTCGGATCGTCGAGAACATCGACAAGGAGGGAGGCCAGTGAGCAGCCAGCACCTGCCGGCGTGCGACGGCTACCGCAACCCGCGGATCCTCGACGAGTGCATCTGCGATGCTCTGCGCGAGCACGGCACCAGCGTCCTACGCGAATGGGTAGAGACAGGCACAGCCAGCGGTCGTGACCCGTGGGTCACCGTCCACCACCACGCCCAGATGCGCATTCAGTGCTCGATCGGCAAGGAGGGGTTCAACGAGCTGTTCCAGCTCACCCACGACCCCGTACGCACCGCCGACCTAGGAGGCAGTCCTCGGCCCGTAACCGGACATCTCGGGCTTGACCGCATTCCCACCCGCAGGGTTCGCAGCGGCCCTTGGGGCCGACTGACAACTGGGGCCTTCTCCGGACGGTCCCCGGCATGACTCGCAGAGGGACAACCAAGGCACACGGCCAGAAGCACGAGCTCGACAAGTTCTACACGAAGTCGAGCGTCGCGGCGGAATGCCTCAAGCTGCTCGACTTGAGCATCTACTCACGCATCATCGAGCCCTCGGCCGGAGGCGGTGCCTTCTCCGACCACCTGCTGGCGGACTCGTTCCTGAACGTGCTCGCGTTCGACCTGGCGCCCGAGAACCCCAACGTCGTCCAGCAGGACTGGTTCCTCTACGCCACCGCAACGCCCACGCCGACCCTGGTCGTGGGCAACCCTCCGTTCGGGCAGCAGTGCGCACTCGCCGTTCGCTTCATCAACCACGCCTTCGAGGTCGTTGGTGCGCAGACCGTCGCCTTCGTGCTTCCACGCAGCTTCCGCAAGGCGAGCGTCCAGAACCGCCTGTTCCCGAAGGCCCGCCTCGTCCAGGAGGTCATCCTGGGGGCCAACAGCTTCGAGCTGGAAGGCGAGGACTACGACCTGAACGCCGTGTTCCAGGTGTGGGAGCGCACCACGACCGATCGGGTGCCGGTTCTGCCCCCGACCACGAGCAACTACTTCAAGTTCACCAAGAAGACCGAGCCCCACGACTTCGCCATCAGGCGCGTGGGCGGTAAGGCTGGGCACGCCTTCCTGGACACGCCGGACACTTCCGAGCAGAGCAACTACTTCGTCAAGCTGACCAAGCGCCGCAAGGTCTCCGACATCATCACGATGGTCAACGGACTGGACTTCAGCGTCGCCGACGACGGCACTGGTCCTCGGACGTTGTCCAAGCGCGAACTGGTCGGCCTGTTCGACGCCGGTTACGAGGCGAAGTACGGCGCCAAGAAGCCTTCAGCTCGCTGAACCTTTCCGGGCCTCGTTCTCCAGTAGCCACAGTTGCTGGACTGGGTCCTCGTCAGCCTGCTTGGGCAGACTGCGCGACGCCTCGGGCACAGGGAGCACGCCTTCTGCGGTGAGGTCGCTGACGGTGATGCGCGGTCCGACCATCACGCGGTCGAGCAGCGCCGCCTGGGCCGGCTCGGCCTCCACCACGAGGGTGAGCACGTTGAGCAGGTCGAGCAGGTCGGTCGTGTACTCCGTCGGCCAGGTGGTGGGGCGCACATCGTCCAGGGGTGACTGGTCGCCGCGTGCCTGTGGGCGCGTCGCACGGCGGTAGCCGAACCACTTCCGCAGGACACCCCATCGGCATAGAGGTGAGGTTTGTGCACAGGATAGAGGCGCACAAAATGGGGCATCTCGCCCTGTTGTCGGACCTTGGTGGTAGCGCCTGACGGTCGGGGCTGTGGGCCTCGTTTCCGGTAGTGTGACGCGAACTCGCTTGGTTGTGGCGGATGCGGCTCGTGGCGACTGTTCGGCGTGTCGCCGCTGCTCTGCCGAACCGACAGGGAGTTGTGAACGGGGCTGGCGTTCCGACCCTGTTCATGCACTCGCGGTGCGGGTGCTGGCTGAGTCAGCGAACGGGGAGAGATGTCGGTTCAGGGTGAGATGGCGGCTCTGGCACCTGAGGCCGTGGCGGAGTTCGAGGCCGCGCTGCGAGTGTTCGCGGATGACCTGACGACGAACTTCGCTTCGATGACGACGGCTCAGCCTGAGGACCAGTTGAAGGCCCCGGTCGGCGCACTGGTGAAGGCTGCTGGCGCCGCGTTGGGTATCACTGTCGCGTCCCGGACTGAGGTGCGCGTTGACGGTGTTGGTGGCCGCCCTGACCTTGGCGTGGACGCGACTGGGCTACCTGTGGGCAACATCGAGTTGAAGAAGCCTGGCTACGGGGCGCGTCCGGACACCTTCCCCGATGCGCGGTCGCGTGAGCAGTGGGAACGCTTCAAGGCGCTACCGAACCTGGTGTACACGGATGGCCAGGAGTGGGCGCTGTACCGCTCCGGGGAGCTTGTAGGAAGCCCCTTCCGACTGTCGTTCGACCCGACCCATGCGGGTGCTGCGGGAGTGGCCACTGCTGACGCTACGGCGCTCCTGGGCGTCCTGTCGGACTTCCTGGGGTGGTCGCCTGTCGTCCCGTCGTCACCGCGTGCCCTGGCCACGATGCTCGCGCCCATCACACGCGTGCTGCGCGACGAGGTGCTGGCTGATGTCCAGGACGGCGGGGTGATGGCGAAGCTGGCGAAGGAGTGGCGGGCCACGCTGTTCCCCGACGCCGACGACAAGACCTTCGCGGACGGCTACGCGCAGACCTTCACCTACGCCCTGCTGCTGGCCCGCCTGGAAGGTGCCCAGCCTCCGCTGACCGCTGAGACCGCTGCGGACGAGTTGGAGAACGACCACGCCCTGCTCTCCCAGGCGCTGCTGCTGCTCGGGCAGAAGAAGGCACGCGAAGCCATCGGTATGCCCGTGGGACTACTGGAACGCGTCATCGGTGCGGTGGACGCGGCGAAGCTGGCCAAGGGCCGGGACCCGTGGCTGTACTTCTATGAGGACTTCCTGGCCGCCTACGACCCGGCGCAGCGGAACAACCGGGGCGTGTACTACACCCCGTTCGAGGTCGTGAACTGCCAGGTGCGCCTGGCGGACTGGCTGCTGAACGAGCGCCTGGAAGTGGTCGGCGGGTTCGGGAACAACGAGGTGGTGGTACTCGACCCGGCAGCGGGCACCGGCACCTACCCACTCTCAGTGGTGGCGCACGCAGTGAAGCAGGCCGAGCCGCTCGGAGCGGGCATCGTCGCAGAGGTGGCGACCCAACTGGGACGGAACCTCAACGCGTTCGAGCTGCTCGTCGGCCCCTACGCCGTCACGCATCTGCGCCTGTCGCGGGCCTTGACTGACGCGGGGGGCGACCTGCCTGAGTCCGGTGTGAGTGTCTTCCTGACGGACACGCTGACCGCCCCGACACACGAAGGCTTCGCCTCCCAGGTGTCGCTGTTCCAGCAGACCCTGGCCGAGGAGCAGGAGCGGGCGTCGAAGGTGAAGTCGACGGAGACGAAGGTGACCGTCGTCATCGGCAATCCGCCGTATGACCGGGACGAGGCGCAGACAGGCAAGGGTGTGCGGCGCAAGGGAGGCATGGTCCGCTACGCCGATACGGGCGACGGCCCTGGTCTCATCAAGGACTTTCTGGACCCTCTGGTGGCTTCGGGCGGCGGGGTACACGCTAAGAACCTCTACAACGACTATGTGTACTTCTGGCGCTGGGCCATCTGGAAGGTCTGCGAGCAGAACGACGACCCCGGCATCGTCTCGTTCATCACAGCATCGTCGTACTTGGACGGTCCCGGCTACGCCGGGATGCGTGAAGTGATGCGCCGCCGCTTCGATGAACTATGGCTCATCGACCTCGGCGGAGAAGGACGCGGAACGCGCAAGGAAGAGAACGTCTTCAACATCCTGTCTCCCGTCGTCATCGGTATTGGTGTCAGGCTTCCCGGCGTTGACCCTGAGACCCGAGCGGACACCCCGGCAGTCGTCCGCTACCGCAAGGTCACGGGAAGCCGTGACGAGAAGTTGAAGGCTTTGGACTCCATACTCGAACTCGAAGACCTGTCCGACTGGTCAGCAGTGTCCGACGCCTGGCTGGACAACTTCACTCCTGCTGGGGCAGCGGACTTCCACACCTGGCCGACGCTTGCGGACCTGTTTCCGTGGCAGCACTCGGGGTCACAGTTCAAGCGGTCCTGGCCCATTTCCGAGAGCAGTGAGGTCCTGGCCAAACGCTGGCAAGCGCTCATGTTGTCTCCCGTTGACGAGCGGGGACCCCTGCTCCGCGAGACCCGAGACCGCAAGGCAACCGGTTCCTACCCGGACATTAGAACTGGCGCCAGACTGACCCCCATTGCGGAGTGGACTCCGACGGACACGGCTCCGGTAGCCGTCCGGTACGCCTACCGGAGTTTCGACAGGCAGTGGTGTTTGCCAGATGGACGAGTTGGTGACTTCCTGCGACCGCCACTGTGGCGCTCCA
>JAUPKO010000597.1 GCA_030837395.1 Actinomycetota bacterium
CGTAGAGCAGTCGCAAGTAGTCGTAGACCTCGGTGATGGTGCCCACGGTGGAGCGGGGATTCTTGGAGGTGGACTTCTGGTCGATGCTGACCGCTGGCGAGAGCCCCTCAATGAAGTCGACATCCGGTTTGTCCATCTGGCCCAGGAACTGCCTGGCGTAGGCACTCAGGCTCTCGACATAGCGTCGTTGCCCTTCGGCGAAGATCGTGTCGAACGCCAGGCTGGACTTGCCGGACCCGGACAGCCCCGTGAACACGATGAGGGCGTCCCTCGGCAGGTCGAGTGAGACATCCTGCAGATTGTGTTCGCGGGCACCCCGCACGATCAGCCGCTCCAGCACACCGCACAGCCTAAGGCGTGGTCCGACAGAGCTTGAGCCGCAGAGGCGGGTGAACCGACAGACAGCGCCCAGGTTCGGTAGCCTGGGCACGGCAGGCGATCCGTTTCGCGGTTGGAGGCAGCACACATGAGCCGCGACGTGCGTGTGCAGGGTCCCACCGGGGATTCTGTGCGGCCGCACGCCACCACTGCGCTCGGGTGGGCCGACCCCGAGCGACCCGCCAACATCCTCATCGTCGACGACGATGCCGCAGCGATCCTGGTCCTGAGCCGCATCTTGTCCGACCTCGGGCGGTTTCGCTACGCCACCAGCGGAGCCGACGGGCTGCGGCTCGCCCAGCAGGAGGCACCTGACCTGGTCCTGCTCGACATCGAGATGCCCGGGATGTCCGGCCTGGAGGTGTGTCACGCCCTCAAACACGACCCGGCAGTCAACGACGTGCCCGTGATCTTCATCACCAGCCATCACAGCCAGGACGACGAACTTGCCGGTTTGGCAGCCGGCGCGGTCGACTTCATCGCCAAGCCGCCGCTCGCGCCACTTGTGCAAGCACGCGTCCGAACCCACCTGCGCCTCAAGCGTCTCACCGACATGTTGCGCCAGAGCGCCACCGAAGATGCCGTCACCGGCATCAGCAACCGACGGCAATTGGAGGAGACGCTGCCCAAACTCTGGTTGCGGTCCTTGCGAGAGGGCAAGCCGTTGTCGTTGCTGATGATCGACGTGGACTTCTTCAAGGAGTACAACGACACCTGCGGACATCCACAGGGCGACGAGGTGCTGCGCAGCGTGGCCAACGCGATCACCGGCTGCCAAGCCACCGACCGCGATCTACTGGCCCGTTACGGCGGCGACGAATTCGCCCTGGTCCTGCCGGACGCCTCCAGCACCGCGGCCGAGGACGTCGCAGCGCGCATCACCACCACCCTGGCCGAATTGGCGATTGCACACCCGGCCAGCCGCATCTCGGACGTCGTCACCGTGTCGATCGGCGGCTCCACCCACCAACCCGATGGAACCGGGATGCCAGCGGCGGGCACCCGGGACACCCTGATCGGACCGGACGATCTGCTGCTGGCCGCCGACAGTGCGCTCTACGCGGCCAAACAAGCCGGTCGGGGTCGCGCTCGGTTCCAGCCGATGGCCGGGGTGGCGACCATCGCCGAGCACGCGATTCCGGGGGCCGGTACAGAGCCCAATGGCTGACGTTCGTCGACGTTGGCTCATCGTCGGCATCGTCGCCATGGTTGGTGTCCTGATCAGTCTTCTCGCCGCGTGGAATGCGCAGCAGCGCCAGGAGGACGCGGTTCAGGCGGATTTTCATGCAGATGTCGTCCAGATCGAGGATGACATCAATGAAGCCTTCACCTTGTATCAGTACGGGCTGCGCGGCGCGCGTGGAGCGGTGCTGGTCCCCGGCGCGGACAACGTCACTCGCGAACAATTCGCGACCTACAGCGCGAGCCGCGACGTCGATCTGGAGTTCCCTGGGTCGCGCGGGTTCGGCTTCATCCGCAAGGTGCCGATGGCACAGGAGGAGGAGTTCCTCGCCGCTGCTCGGGCCGACGACGCTCCCGACTTCCAGATCAAGGAGATCGCCCCCAACACCGGCGACGCGAGGTACGTGATCCAGTACATCGAGCCGGTGGCAGACAATCGCGCCGCAGTGGGTCTGGACACCGCCTCCGAGGTGAGGCGCAAGGCCGCGGCAGACCAGGCCTCGCAGACCGGTCAAGTCACCATCAGCGATCCCATCACCTTGGTGCAGGCCGAAGCCGAAGCGCAGCAGTCCTTCCTCATCTTCCTGCCGGTGTACCAACCCGGACTGCCGCTGGACACCCCGGAGCAACGTCAAGCGGCAACGGTTGGCTGGTCCTACACGCCGATCGTCACGCGGGAGGTCCTCGAGGACATCGGCGTGGATCAGCAAGCTTTCGCCTTCGAACTCTCACAGGTCAAGCCGGACGGCTCGACCGAGGCGTTCTACACCGGGCCCGGCTTTGCCGAGGCCGCCGCGACCGACGTGTCGGACACCACCCTCATGGAGGTGTTCGGCAGCGAGTGGATGCTGCAGGTCCGGGCCAAGCCGGCGTTCCTGGCCAGCGTCAACGCCACAAGCCCCCGGCAGGTGCTCGCGGTCGGATTGATCGCGACCCTGCTGGCATCAGCGTTGACGTACGCCTACATGCTGGCCCGCAGCCGGCGACGGGAAGCCTCGGCCCAGAAGGAGGAGCTCGAGCGCGGCCGCGAACTCGGCTACGAACGGCAGCGTTTCGAGAACATCCTGACCGGCACCAACGCCGGCACGTGGGAGTGGAACGTGCAGACCGGTGAACTCCGGCTCAATGATCGTTGGGCCGAGATCGTCGGCTACACCCTGGACGAACTCGCCCCCACCACCATCGAGACCTGGATCCAACTGACTCACCCCGCCGACCTGGCTCGATCCGAGGAGTTGTTGGCGCAGCATTTCGACGGCGATTTGGACTTCTACGACCTCGAAGTGCGGATGCGCCACAAGGACGGTCACTGGGTGTGGGTACACGATCGCGGCAAAGTGGCCAGTTGGACCCCCGACGGTCGGCCGGAGTGGATGTTCGGCACCCACATGGACATCACGCGTACCCGGGAGCTGCAGCGTGCACTGACTGAAGCCCAGGATGTGCTCGAGCGTGGTGGGCAACATGCCCGGCTGGGCGGCTGGCGGCTGAAAGTGGGGGCCGACCCCACGGACCTCAGTGGCACCGAACTGCTGTGGACGGAGACGACGCGGGCGATTCACGAGGTGCCCGATGGCTACGTCCCGGACGTGACCGAGGGGATCCAGTTCTACGCCGAAGAGTTCCAGCCGGTCATCACCGCTGCCGTTCATC
>JAUPKO010000060.1 GCA_030837395.1 Actinomycetota bacterium
ATCTTCCCACCCGAGGAGTATTCCCGCGGTACCAGTCCCAGCCAAGCGGCACACTGCCTCCCGTTGGCAAACTGACGCCCATCGCCGGCCGCGGCAATGAGCGCCGTGGCCGTCACCGCACCGACGAGATCGGACGATGACGATGAACGCCGCGGAGCACTGGCAGGCCTGGCTGGAGCGGTGGGGCGGCGCCTACGACACCGACGAGGAACGCCGAGCCGCATACCGCGACGCTAAGGCCAATCTGGCCAGGCTCACCGAGGCCGCCGACCACCTGGACCGTGACCGCGAGCGCGGCGAGCAGGAGCCGTGACGATCCTGGGCTACGCCCGTGTGTCGACGGGACGCGATTACCTCCCGCACGGTCGGCCCGACCAGCCTGGGATGCGGGGGAGGCGGTGCCCGCACCGTCGGCTGTCCGGGCCGAAGCATTACTTGCCTAGGGGTCAGGGGTTCGATTCCCCTTAGCTCCACCGTGGCGCGAAAGAAACAGTGGACCCCGTAAATGTGTTGAGCCGTAACGGCTATTAATGAATAGTGAGATTGAACGTATTGGCTACAGCTCGTAGGTCGATATCGCACTTCTCGATCGACTCGGCCGCGCACAGCTCAACCTTGGTGCCAGCGAATATCGCCCAGCACTCGTAGTTGCCGTGCTTCGACATGTAGCGGATACCCGAGTACAGCGGTCTACCCTGCTCATCGGTGCGGGTGTAGGACCATTCAGCCAGTGCGCGGGTCAGCCGACGATCAGCACCCCTTACCGTGGGGACGTCGAGATGGTCAAGGTCAAAGCGCGCCAACACAAGTGGGAGCTCGCGCTCCATCGCGCTGCGGGTGTGCTCGTGCTCGATGTCCACAAAGGGCAGCGCATCTATTACACCGATCGTGAACTTGCGTCGATCCTCGCGCCAGCTCGCAGCGAGGTTCCCAGGGGGCATGAAACCGGTGTCTTTAGCTGCGGCGATGGCGACGGGAGAACTCAGATCCACACGATAGCGAGCAAGCGTCTCGGCGAAACAGCCGCGAACAACCGAGCTCGCGTACAGCACACCGCCGCCAGGAACGTCATACCTATTGCCCCCCGGTCCCGCGGCGGTAATCGGGTCGATTTCCGCGAAACGAAGGTCGTTGTCCGTTGTCGCGATACGCCACAGTTCGCCCGGTGCCGCTACGACAACGACACCGGGCGGACTGGGCGGTATTGGCTCGTTAGCCGCCAACCCTGAACGCCTTCGCTGCTACAAGGGCCTCGCGCAGCCGGTCTTCCCTCAGCACGTCGGCCGGCGCCTGGTCATCAAGCTGCGGATTCAAGCCCATCAACCACGCTCGCGCCACATGGTTGGAATCCGCCTCGGTAATCAACTGAAAGATCCGGTAGGTCTCTCGAAGCCGCCGCTCCTCCTTATCGCCCGGCTGTTGCTCAGACTTGCTCCACCGGCCGACAGTGTTCAAGCTCCTGCCAGCGATGTACGCGGTGAGATTAGGCCCGATCTCACGCTGCAGGAACGCAACGATGTCTTCGAATCGCAGCTCAACGCTGCGCTTATGGGAGCTCTCAACGACACTCCTGGTGTCTGTGCCGAGAGCATTCCGATCAGTCATTTCCCCTTCGTCTCTCTTCCTCAAAGTAGCTGGTATCCCCCCGTCAAGCGGATCGGTCCCGCCTGGCGATCCCTCAATGATCGTGAAACGAAGTCCAACCGCTACAAGTTCCGCCCTACCTAACGACGTACTTACGATCCCCTGACGACGCCATAATGACACATTCCCCCAAAGATGCGCAGTCAAACGCGCGAGCTACTACGGGGGTCTCAGCTTCGGCGAACTGAACCCACCCAGTACCTAATCTCGTTTCTGAAGAACCGGGACGCACCGCCAGGGCCTCCTCCCCTGCCCCGTTTCCCCACGTCGCGGTGTCTCGTTTGTTGTCTCACACGGCGTGTCCCGAATCCCCGCTGTCGGCATGCGGTGAGACAGTGCCGTCTATGACAGCGACACTGGGCTACGCACGAGTCAGCACCGCCGGCCAGGACCTCAACGCCCAACTCGACGCCCTCACCGCCGCCGGCGTCGAGACCGAGCGGATCCACACCGACACCCTCTCCGGTGCCACCGGCACCCACCGGCCGGGCCTGGCCGCCCTGCTCAACTACGCTCGCGACGGCGACACCGTCATCGTCACCGCGATCGACCGCCTCGGCCGGTCGGTTGCCGAGGTCACCCGCACCATCGCCGACCTCGGCCAGCGCGGAATCCTCTTGCGCGCCTTACGAGAAGGCGTCGACACCGCCACCCCCACCGGCCGAGCCGTCGCCGCAATCATGGCCACCCTCGCCGAACTCGAACTCGAACTCGGCCGTGAACGCCGAGCCGCATCACGCCACGCCCGCCGCACACGCGGCGTACCGGCCACCAAACCCCCCAAACTCAGCCCCGACCGCCAAGAACAGCTACGCCGCCTAGCCGCCACCGGCGAACCCGTCGCCGAACTCGCGGCCGCCTTCGGCATCGGCCGCGCCACCGCCTACCGCTACCTGACACAGCCACCCAGCGCCGCACCGTCGAGCACCTAAAGGTAAAGGGCCACAACACCATTCCCCCGCCCTTCCTCGCCGCACATTGTGTCCAACGTGGGCGCGCCACCACCCCCACGCACAAACCGCGGCCACTACGAGGAAGGGCACAGGCTGAAGGGAACCATCACAGCTCCCCTTAATCGACGGAACGGCAGCATGCAGAAGTTTGTTCCAAATCCCCCACCGACCGCCGATCGGGACAGACACACGGTTGTGGGACGCATTTCCAAAGTGAAAGGCAGGGAGCATTGTGTCGGAGGCGGTCCATATTCTGAGAGCATGCCGGCTTAGTGAAGGACCCCGAACATCACGCTCATCCAGACATTGATGACCCCGGAGTTCGTCATCCAGGTCTCCGACCGCCGGCTCACCGCAGCGGGAAAGCTTTACGACGACTCGCACAACAAAGCCGTGTCCTGGTGCGGCCACTTCGTTGCCGGATTCACCGGCTTCGCATTCACCGACTACTCCCAAAAGAAGCCGGTATCAGAGTGGATCGGGACAACACTCGCCCCCCTGTCCAGCACCGACCAGGCGATCCGCGCCCTCCAGGACGGTGCCGAAAAAATCGCCAGCCAACTGCCCTGGCCCGACCGCCGGCTATCCATCGTCCTGACAGGCATCGCACCGGGCTGCGACTTCGCCTACTTCGTCTGCATCTCCAACTACGACGACCTCAACTGCATCCGCTCCGAAGCAGAGGACCACTTCGTCTTCAACCAGCGCACCATTCCGCTCCACGGCGACCGCACCATGTATGTCCCGGTCGGAGCGCTGCTCAATGAAAAAGAACTGACGATGTCCGACGAGCTATCGCGAATTGCGCAGTTCGGCGGGATCAACAACGCCGCCCGCTACATGGTGGAAATCCAGCGTTCGGTGGCTGCACGCACCCCCACCGTTGGCCACGACGCC
>JAUPKO010000598.1 GCA_030837395.1 Actinomycetota bacterium
GACCACCGCGGCACAACCGTAACTTGAGATCTGCTCCGGTGTGACCTCCATCAGCAGCAGCACCGACCCGCCGTACCGGGCCCGCACCTGCGCCATCCGCGGTAGGACCGGGGTCGACTCGTCCACGAGGTCGTCACCGAGCAACACCGCGAAGGGCTCGTCGCCGACGTGGGAGGCCGCCTGCAAGACGGCATGACCGAGCCCGAGTGCCTGCCCTTGACGCACGTAGTGGATGCGGCCGAGGTTGGTGGCCTCCTGCACGATCTCGACCCGGGCCAGGTCGCCCTTGTCGGTCAGCGCCTGCTCGAGGTCCGGGCGCCGGTCGAAGTGGTCCTCCAGCGCGGTCTTGGCGCGGCCGGTCACCATCAGCAGGTCTGTCAGGCCCGCAGCGACGGCCTCCTCCACGACGTACTGGATGGCCGGCTTGTCGACCACCGGGAGCATCTCCTTGGGAAGTGCCTTGGTGGCCGGCAGGAATCGAGTGCCCAGGCCAGCCACGGGCAGAACGGCCTTGCGCAGAGCGGTGTTGGTCATGGTCCCGAGCCTAGCCAAGTCCGGCGACACGTTCCCGCGTTGCGGCCGACCTCCGCCGTCTGCGCTCGGGACGCTCCTAGCCTGGGGCCATCATGCATGGACTGCCAGACCCTGGAGCGCGCCGCGAGCAACGGCCGATCACGCGCCCGGCAGCCGCCGCCGGCACCCCTGCGCAAGGAGCGTTGATCATGTCCACATCCGCGGTCGCCCGCCCCGGCGACCTCGCAGTCGAGCCGCAGCGGTTCTTCTTCGTGCACATGCTCAAGACCGGTGGCACCGCCATGTTCCTACGACTGCGCGAGCACTTCGGTGAGGACGCCGTCTACCCCAACGCCAGCGACGGCGACGTCATGACGGTGGCGCCGCAGTTCGTCACCGCCACGCTGCTGGAGCGCTGGCCGGAGCGGGGCGCGGACATCCGGGTGATGATCGGTCACCTGCCGCTGTGCACCACCGAACTGCTCGGCGTGCCGTTCACCACCTTGACGATGCTGCGCGAACCAGTCGCCCGCACCTTGTCGTTCCTGCAGTTCCATCGCAAACTCATCCCGGCCGACGCGGACCTCTCCCTGGACCAGATCTACGACGACAAGGTCAGGTTCGACACGCTGATCCACAACCACATGGTCAAGATGCTCTCGCTGACCCCGGACGAGATGACCGCCGACATGCTCACACCGGTGGAGTTCACCCCGGAACGGCTCGCCCGCGCCAAGGCCAACCTCGAACAGATCGACGCGGTAGGCACCCAGGACCACCTCGAGGACTTCTGCGAAGCCATCGACGCCGCCTACGGCTGGCACATCGCCCGCCGGGTCAATCACAAGGGCGCGGGCAAACCCAAAGTGTCGCGTTCGCTGCGCAAACGGATCGCCCGCGACAACGCGGACGACATCGAACTCTATGACCATGCCGTCGAGCTGATCCACCGCCGCGGCTTCCTGCGCTGACCGGCACGCCAATGGCCCGCGCCAGCGCTGCGACCGCCCGCCGGAGCTTCGGCGCGGCCTTCGACCCGCGCGCCAACAGCCTCAACCTGTTGCGACTGGTGTTCGCCTTCGTGGTGCTGTTGGACCACTGCTCCTTCCTCGGCGGCTTCGGCGCGAACGACATCGGTCACGCCTCCACCCCGGGCACGCTGGCGGTGTACGGCTTCTTCGCGATCTCCGGATTCCTGATCGCCCGCAGCGCCGCGACCTCCCGACCCGGGCGCTACCTGCGCAAACGCTTCCTTCGGATCTTCCCGGCGTATTGGGCAGTGCTGGTGGTGACGGCACTGATGATCGCTCCGATCGGTTACCTGCGCGGGGTGCGTCCGGCCGGCTGCGGGCTGGACTGCTACCTGGCCGGTCCCGACGGCCCCGTCGGCTACGTCCTGCGAAACCTCAGCCTGTGGGTGGTGCAGCAGGACATCTCCGGCACACCGACCGGGGTGCACCTGCCCGAGGTGTGGAACGGCTCGCTATGGACGCTGGCCTACGAGTTCGGGGCCTACCTGGTGCTGCTCGGGTTGGCCCTGGCCGGGGCGCTTCGACGGCCGCCGGTGGTGCTCGCCCTCACGACCGGATTGCTCGTGGTGCTCGGGGTCTTCACGATCGTTCCCACCCTGAACGAGAACGTCAACGCCTTCACCCAGCCGGTGTTCACGCCTGCGTTGGTGCTGCTTCCGCTGTTCCTGACCGGATCGTGCTTGTGGCTCTACCGGGAGCGCGTACCGGACTCGGGCTGGTTGGCTGGTGGACTGTTCGCGTCCGCCATCATCGTCATGGCCCTGCCCATCGGCGCGCAGGTGCCGGGCTACTCGTTCACTACCGGCGGACTCGCCGCGCCGCTGCTGGTCTACCCCGTGTTGTGGTTGGGGTTCCATCTGCCGTTCGTGCAGGTTGGCCGGCGCCACGACTTGTCGTACGGGGTCTACCTCTACGCCTTCCCGGTGCAGCAGGCCTTGGCCATGATGGGGGTGCCGGCCCGCGGGCTGCTGGCTTACACGGTGGTCACTACCGCCGTCGTGCTGGTCTTCGCGGCCGGCAGTTGGTTCCTGATCGAGCGCCCGGCTATGCAGTTGGGGCGCAACCGTCCGGTCAGTGCCACTTCTGGGCCAACCCATGCCGTGCCAGGGCCCAACGCACCGGCGGACTGTTGAACTGGCGCTCCTGTCGGTGCCAGGCCGCCGCCCAGGTGTCGTCTGCCGAGGCCAACGGTTGCAGGCCGGGGGGCACGGGCTCGACGGTCGGAACCCCCACCAGTGCCGCCCTCGGCCCATCGTGCGCGCCGTCGGCCGCACTGATGAACCACCACCACCGGTAGCCCGAATCCTCACCCCACGCCAGCAGCTCGTGGTAGTCCGCGGTCTTCGCCGCAGTGAGGAACAGCCGCGGGCGGACGCGTGCCACCACCGCCGTCAGCCGTGCCAGCAGCCCCGGCGTCATCACCCCGATGCGAATCAGCGCCGGGGCGGCAGCGGCGGAGGTCGGGCCATCAGGCTGCCGGCGCCGGACGACTCGACGCAGTCGACGTGCCCCTGCCCGGGATTCCGCCGGCAGGACTTCGTCCAGGGACTGCGCGATTACCACGTTGCGCAACTCGTTGAGCGTCAGGTTGGTGGCGAGGTCCTGGCGCAGCGCAGAGTCCGGCTCGACCGCCACCACGGTGCCCTCACCGCCAACCCGCCGGGCCAATGCGACGCTTTGGTAGCCGACGCCGGCTCCAAGGTCCCAGGCGAGTTCGCCGGCGTGCACGGCATCGATGCAGAACTCCACCTCGGCATGCGCCCAATCGCCGGTGCCACGCAACACCGCCGCCTGCCCTGCCGGTGTCGCCGAGGTGAGCGCCATCAGCCCCTGGTTCGTCTTCACCACCGACATACCCTCGGTGGCCACCGCGACCCGCTGCAACGAGGTGAAGTGCTCGTCGGCGAAGGCGATCACGTCATCGCCGAACGCTCGCTGCCGTCCCGGCGAGGCCACCGTCAGCGAGCTCACCGACGTCGCCAGCGGTCGCCGGGCAAGGACGAAGTCGCCCCGCGACACTGCCGGCAGCCGTTCGGACACCGAGTAGTTGTAGGCCAGGTTGGCCAACTCGTCGGCGTCCAACACCTCACCCTCCAGCACCCGGGCCTTGAGGTCCTCCCAGTGGGAGGCCTCGTTCGGATCCCGAGTGGACCTCGAACTCACTGCCCACGCCCCGATCACCGCCTTCTTGGCCACCTGGTCGTGGCTGCGGATCGGGAAGTGCGCCAACCGCGGCGCGTCGGCGATCGGATGCGGCAGGACCACACCGTTGGTCTGGGCCACGAAGTGGTTGCCCGCACGCACCCGTAGCTCGGGCTGTCGCAGGAATCTGCGCGGCACCACCACCTTGCTGAGCATGCCATCGGCCGGGTCGTCTGCCCGCCGATGCGTGATCCGTCGGATCGGGTTGACCTCGGCCGCGTCGTCGGCGGCGGTGGGCACGAAGAATTCCCACATCAGCGTCATGCACTCCGCCACCGGCCACTCGGCCACGGTTGCGCGGAAGGCCTGCGGCGAGCGGGCATCGATGAACTCGTCGGCATCGAGGCAGAACACCCAGTCCGGCAGGGGCTCTGACCAGTGCACGAGCAGTCCGCTCATCAGGTGCTCCTGCGGATGGTCAGTGCGGCGGTCGCGGCCGATGCTCAGATTCGACAACTCCGCGTCGAGGGTCGTGAGGATCTCCCAGGTGCCGTCCGTGCTGCCGTTGTCCACCACGTGGAGCTCATCCACGTAGCACAGGTTGTGGCGCACGAACGCCTCAATGATGTCGGCTTCGTTCTTGACGACCGCCGCGCCGCCCAATCGCACCTGCAACCCGTCAGCGACGCACCCTGGCGGCCAGCACCGAGGCGTCCTGTTTGGCCCGATGCGCCGCCGCCCGCGCGCTCGACTTCGCCTCGTGAGCGCGGCCGGCCCGTCGACCGAAACCCCACACCTGCAACGGCACATCCAACTCGTTGTCCAGGCTGTGCACCGACGGGTCGTAGTCCACCCATTCCTCCAAATTCGCGATCAGGCACTCGCGGTTTCCCCACGAATCGGTGTGCACGTCGACGAAGCCGTTCTCGGTGAGGAAGCAGACCATGCCCTCTTTGGTCCACCGGGAGTAGTCGTGCGGGCAAGGGTGGAACTTGATCAGGAACGGCGTGGTAATGACGAACATGCCCCCTGGTCGCAGCATGCGCCGCACGTTCTGCGCGGCATCCCGTGGTGAGGCGATGTGCTCGAACACTTGCTCGGCGATGATCAGGTCGAACGTCTGCGGCAGCCGATCCCGGCAGATGTCGAATTCGGGGAATTCGGCCGTCCGGTAGCTCTTGAAGCCGAAGTCGGCCCAGTCCGTGCCGGAGATCTCAAGCGCGTCGAGGTCGGCCGGGCCGGCCATGGTGACGATCTCCGCGACCTTCTCGTTCATCACGTGGCGGACCCAGTGATCCAGCGGTGCCATGACCTCTCCTGCCAACCGAAGGGACGTACCGCGCCAGCATAAGTGCGATCCGCCCGCCAGCAGGCGAGCGCCGCCCAGTGAGCCGGATCACCAGGGCTGCGCCTGGCACTACTGAGCCGGAATCCCGGAATCTATCGTGAAGTCGTGCGCCCGCAACGGTTTCGACCCCCCACAGCAATCGCGGCTGCGTGTGTGGTGACCGGCGCGTGAGCCGATTCCTGCGTTGCGCAGTTGCGGCGGCCCTGGCCCTGGTCACGTCGGCGGGACCGGCTGTGGCGGCGGTCCCGGACCCCGCGGCGGCGGTCCCGGAACGAGTCGCCCGGTGCGCAGTCGCCTCTGGAATGCAGTCAATCACCGTCGACGGCCAGCCGCGTGAGTTCCTGCTGCGGCAGCCTCCGGCCGTCACCGGGTCGGCCACCCCGATGGTGATCTCGATCCATGGCGCCACCGGCACAGCTGCCGGCCAACAAGCCACGTCCACCTTTGATCAAGGGGCCGTCGCAATGGCGGACTCCACCGCGCTGACCAGCATCGGCGCCCGCGAAGGTTTCATCGCGGTCTTCCCCCAGGCCACTGAGGATTCGGGCCGCATGTGGCACTCAGATCCGGGTTCCGAGGACGTCGCCTTCGTCGCCGCCTTGACCGAATACCTGCACGACAACGGCTGTTCGTCGCCTTCGCTGACCACGGTCAACGGCTTCAGCATGGGGGCGATGATGACGTCGAGGCTGCTGTGCGTGCACCCCGATCTGTATGCCGGTGGGGCCATGGTGGCCGGCGCGTTGTTGCCGCTGGCTGGGTGCGAACTGCCGCTGCGAACCAAGGTTCTCGTGGTTCATGGCAAGGCCGACGAGGTCGTGCCGTACAACGGTTCGCTCTCGCCGATGTTGGTGGCCATGGCGGGGCCGGGCTCGGTGTCACCGGTCAACCGCACGCTGATCGCGGCACGTTGGGCGAAGGCCAAGGACTGCCCTTCGCCGGGGTGGGCCAGCACCGGTGAAGCCACGGTCACCGACTACTCCTGCCCACCTTCGACCACCCTTGCAGTGGCGGGAGTACGCATGACTCACACCTGGGACGGCCCTGGGGTGGCCACGTCGGAATTGATCTGGGCGGTGATGGCGCCGGACCAACCGTGCGTGCCCAGCGAACCCGCACCGCCCAACCCGGCCTTGGCCCGGGCGATCACCGCCAGACTCGCCGTCGACATCGCCTTCCGGGTGCGCTTCGGCCGCGTCCTCACCCGTCAGTCGACCTGCGAAGCGCAACTGGCCGCCACCCTGCGGTCGGCCATCCAGTCCGCGGTGGCGGCGGACCCACTGGGCCCGGTCGCCGCGCAATTGCGCTTCGCGCTCCGGGAGTTGGCCCGCCGGCCACCGGCCACCTGGTGAAACCGATCACGGCAAACGGTTCAGACGAGAATCCCGTGGTAGTCCGGCGGGAAGTGCGACGGCGCGAAGAACCACGTCTCCAGCGCGTAGCGGTCCTTCGTCAGGCCCTCTTTGACGCCGGTGCGGTGCAGCGCGAACTGGTCGAAGATGAACGCGTCGCCGGGCTTGAACACCGGGGTGAGGATCTCGCGTTCGCCGCGGATGCGGTCGACCACCTCGGTGCCAACGTCCCAGTGGAAGTAGGCCCCGCCGGTGCCGGTCTCGACGATCTCGTCGAAGTGCATGGGCACGATGTCCAGGCCCGAGGCGTCGACACCGCAGTCACTCAGGGCGATCCAGACGTTCACGGTGCGGGTCTCGGTGCCCAGGAAGGCGCCGTCCTGGTGCCATGAGGTGTTGGTGGTCGGTGGCACGCAGCGCAGGGTCCACTTCTCCAGCGAGACTGCGGGCTGCTCGCCCAGGTAGTTCTCGATCATCTGGGTCAGGCCCGCGTCTCGGTACATCTTGACCAACTGCTCGGCGATGTGGGGGGAGTCACCGGCGGAGCATTCCCCGCCGAACATCGCGTTATCGGCGCGCCACTGCGGGCCGACGAGTTCACCGGTGTCGGGGTCGCGCAGCTCGTGCCGCCACGCCGCCTGACCGCCGGCGTCGCCGTCGATCGCCTTGCCCGCGCGCTGGTCCTCCAGCAGGCCGAGCGCGCGGTCGACGTAGCCACGAACCTCTGTGGCCTTCTCGTCCGAGATGAGCCCGCGTACGATCACCCCGCCCTTGAGCCGGAGCGCGGCCGTGAGCGCAGCGTCGTTCAATTCCGCGGCGGGGATGTCCGGCACGGCGATCGCCTCGCCGAACACATCCTCTGCCGGCGGCGGCCAGTCAGCCCGGCCCTGCGGTTGCAGTTCCCGCCACGCCACGTAACGCGCCTGCAGCGCGGCCGCCTCGAGATCGGCCGGCATCTGCGGCGCCACCTTCGCACGGCGCTTGAGTTTGTCAAGGAGCATCTATTTCACCTTTCGTCGGTCGTGCACAGTTGAGTTCGGTAGGCGCCGGAGCGTCAGCGCGCCGCCGGGGCCGGGTCCCGCCGGGGCAGCGGAGTGGCCGGGACTCCCACCGTGGCCGCACCCGCGGGCACATCGTCGATCACCACGGCATTGGCACCCACATAGGCACCAGTACCCACTTTCACCTGCCCCAAGACCCTCGACCCGGTGCCCACATGCACACCGTCGCCGACCGTGGGACCGTTGAAGTTGCCGGCCCGCAGCCCGATTGTGATCCAAGGGAAGAGGATCACATCCGAACCGACCTCGGTCAGGCCGTCCACCACCACTTGCCCGTGCGGGATGTAGACCCCCGGCGCCATCACCACCGGATCACCGATGCACACATCCGACAGGGCCATGGCCATCCGGTGGGCCACCGCCGGCAACACCGGCACGCCGCGGCGTCGCAACGCCACCTTGCCCCGGTAGCACACCTGGGCCGCGAAGGCGTCCGAGTTCAGCGCCAACCGCACACCGTTGAACAACACGTCCCACTTGTCGGTCAACTCCCAGCGCTCCCCGCGGAACTTGCAGGTGACCGCCACATCGGCCGCAACGGCCTCGGCGAAACCCGGGTTGCGAGCCGCCAACTCGCGACCCTGCCGCCGACGGGCACGAACCTCCGAGACGTTGCGTTTGAGGGTGTCTGTGAACCCCATCACCTCTCCTGTACTGGAGCCATAACCGCACGTGTCCCGCGCCGTTGTGGTCGCCTTC
>JAUPKO010000599.1 GCA_030837395.1 Actinomycetota bacterium
TGCACCGCAGTATCCCGAGCAGGAGCGACTGTTCACGCCCGATAGTTGGCGACGCTTGGTCGACACCAACGAAGTGACTCGGACCACCGGCGCACCGTACCGACTCGAACTCCAGACCATCCGGGCCGATGGGTCCTTCGGCTGGGTACAGATCTTGGGCGAGGCACAACGCGATTCGGAGGGCACTGTCGTCGACTTGCACGGCGTCTCACTGGACATCACCGAGCGCAAGGCCGACGAGAAGTCTCTGGCCGTCAGCGCGGAACTGTTGCGGGTTGTGCTGGACACCTCGCAGGACCCGACCATCCGCGTTGACCGCACGGGGCGGATCGCGTACGTCAACCAGCGGTCAGTGGACGTGTCGGGCATTTCGAACGGGGGCTGGATCGGCAGCACCTTCGCCGAGATGGGCTACCCGGCCGCCCTGGCCGACACCTGGGCGACGGCTCGGCGCAACGCATTGGACACGGGCTCCCCGGTCACCTTCGAGTTTGAGATCGACAACGCTGAAGGGCACCGCTGGTACGAGACCACCGTGGCGCCGGAGGTTAATCGAGTCGGTTCGAGCGAGTTCACGATCGAGACGAGCCGCGACATCACCGACCGAAATTTGATTGAGGCCGAACTTAGGGCGAGCCGGGCACAGTTGCAGCGGGCCCAACGGATTGCCCACGTCGGCAGCTGGACGTTGGACCTGTCGACGAACCACGTGGGGTGGTCGGAGGAGCTGTACCTCATGCTGGGTCTGGACCCGAGTGTTGCCCCGCCGGACTACCCCGAGCACCGCGCCTTGGTCACCCCCACGAGCTGGGCCGAGTTGTCTACCGCTCTGGTGGCGACCCGGGAGGCGGGTGTCCCATACGAGCTGGAGTTGGAGTTGGTTGGCCCAGACGGGACGTTCGGCTGGGTGCTTGCCCGAGGAGAGGCGGTCCTCGATGAGGACGGCGCGATCACCGGCCTCGCGGGTGTGGCGATCGACATCACGGCGCGCAAGATCGCCTCGGACGAGTTCGAGGTCATGGCCACGCATGACCCACTGACGGGCCTGGCCAACCGGGCGGCCCTGCTGGACGTGATCTCGAGTGCTGTGACGGCCGGGCGTGGTTCAAACACGTCCACAGCCGTGCTCATGGTGGATCTGGATCGTTTCAAGGAGGTCAACGACACCATGGGCCATGCCGCCGGCGATGATTTGCTGACCGCCACGGCCCGTCGAATCGAGCGTGTCGTGGCAGGTGACGGCGTTCCACCAGCCGTTCACGATCGAAGGGGTCGAGGTGCTGGCGACGGTCTGTGTCGGGGGGCGGTCGCAGCGGGTTCGGGCACCCTCGGGGCGCTGCTCAACGACGCCGACGCTGCCATGTACGCGGCGAAGGAACGCGGACGGGACCCTCACCTGACCACCACCTGGGCCTTCATCAAATCCGCCAACCAATCCCGGAACTCCGCCTGACCCCATCCCCGTTGCAGCACCAGCGAGTCATACAGCGCGGGATCGTTGAGGACCCACAGCGCATCCACCGCCGTCGCGCGATCCAGCCCGGTCCGCAGATGCCCCAGAACCTCGACCCGGTCCACGATCATCGACGCACCCGCATAGCGGTTTGCCTGCAACGTCTGCCACAGTTCCGCGACAGCCGGATTGCCGTCGACTGCCCTGCGCACCACCTCGAACATGCGCGCAGCGCGTGAACCGATCAGCACGCAGACGTCCGCGTAGGCATCGAGGACGCCGTGCCCCGACTCGGCTTCCCACACGGGGCGGAACCAAGCCCGCTGCGCCACCGGCACCTGCTCGTCATCACCGGCGAGGGCCTCGTCCAGCACCACTTTCAGCAGGCCCGCCTTCGACCCGAAAGCCGCTGCGACGGTCGGACGCGCCACCCCAGCAGCCCGTGCAATATCGGCCACCGACGCCCCGGCGTACCCGTGCTCGGCGAACAGTTCGGCGGCGCAGGACACGATGGCATGACGCGTGCGGCGGGCTCCAGCCGCACGCGAAGGGGAAACATACGTCCGTTTGGAGTAGCCGTGGCTGTCGTGGGACACATATTCATCATACGTTGTCTATTCAATAGACGATGAATACTCAATAAGGAGAGTCCCATGTCGCACACAATCTCGGTCACTCCGTACGTTCTGCACGAGGACGAGGGCGAGGCCCTGTGGTTCCTGGGCAACCTCGTCAAGTTGAAGGTCACGGGTGCGCAGACCCGGGGCCAACTCACCGTGGCCGAATTCGTCAACCCACCCGGATTCGCACCGCCGCTGCACCGCCATGTGGTGGAGGACGAATTGTTCTACGTGCTCTCGGGCACGGCCGAGTTCCACTGCGCAGACCAGGTGTTCGGTGCCAGTGCGGGCGACTTCGTGCGGCTTCCCGTGGGGCTGCCGCATAGCTTCGTGGTGGGTACCGAGGAGCCGCTGCGGGCCCTGCAGATCACGACGCCGTCGGGATTCGAGGGATTCGCACGGGCTGCCGGCGTCCCGGCCACCTCGCTACGGCTCCCGGATCCCGGCCCGATCGACCCGGCGGCGCTCGGCCATGCCGCACAACTGCACGCCATCGAACTTCTCGGCCCTCCCCCCTCGCGAGCCTAGGAATCCGCGCCTCAACCACCTGAGGGTCAACGAACGCACGTTCGCACCCCGCCCCAGGGGCCGTGGCGCCTGGGGACCGACGGGTCAGCCGCTCGGGCTTCCCGGGTCTTGCCGGCTCGACTCACGCGCGTATATCGCCAACCGCAGCAGGCCGCGCTCGTAACTGCCGGCGATGCGGGCACGCGCGGCCTGTACGGCTGGCTGATCACGCTGAGCGGGCGGGATGGCGGACGGGTTCAAGTGACATGCATTGGCCCAGGCAGCGATGTCCGGCTCGGCACCAAACGTGGCCACTGCCTTCGACCCCCGGTACTGCATCTGAGCCCAGTCGGCCAGCGTGTCGCCGAAGATGTTCGGCGGGCACAGCCGGTTGCGCTCTCGATCGTCGTCGCGGGTCGCCTCGACGTAACCGGCCAGCGCTCCGCCAAAACACGGAAACCCCGCCCTGATCGACTGCAAGCGAATCAGTTCGGGTCCCCAGATAGGGACCATCGGCGGATTGGTCAAGCCTTTGCCCGCACAGTGCACGACCAACGCATCCTCGGGGATCGGCACGACGCCGCCATCGAGCACCAGGTGCCCTTTGTTCGCGGCCCGAATGTGCCCGAGCCGAACCACGTGCTCAACCGACCGCAGGAGCTCGAGCTCCCACCCGCCCAGAGTGGGCGCCCTGGCCATCGTCGGGGCAACCGCGCGATCCACCCGGATCATGACTCCCGCGTCCTCCAGACGCAGGAAGACCTCCTCAATCGTCTGCGACTCGGCCGCGGCCTCGAACGTGTCGGCCGTCACCCCGGTGTACACCGCGGGGTCCGGCTGGATGACCGCCCGATTGAGCATCCACGCATCCCGCGGACGGACCCAGACGATTCTGTCCGGGTCCAACCCATTGCCCAGCAACCACACGATCGCATCGGTCGCGGTCTTGCCGGAGCCGACGATCACGTAGCTGCTCGGTGCGCTTTCCAGCGTCGTGAGCTCGTTGATCGTGGCCACGCGCACGCCCTCCCCCACGGCGAACGGCGGCGGTGTCAGCGCCGGTATCACCGGAGCCAGGTATGCCGCGTCCACGACGCGGCGGCGCACATCGACCTGCAGCCGTTCGCCCGACACCCGTGAGGTGACCACGTGAGCGGTCCCCTCGAGGTGATGGTCGCTGCCAGAGAGGAAGTTCACCCGCCCCGAGCCCAGGAAGCGGCGTTCCATGATGGCCTCGTAGTAGGCCTGGATCTGTGCCCGGCCGGCCCGCTCGTGCAACCCCTCTTCAGGTCCGTACTGCTGAATGGCCCCGCCACCTATGACCGTCGACGCGACGCCATAGAACGTCGATGCCTGATGCAGCCGGACGAAGGGGTAGGCGTCGAGCCAATGACCCCCGGGGCCGTGGCGACGGTCCACCATCGTGACGTGGACATCGGCGTGGTCGATCAGGGCGTCGGTGAACGCCATGCCCATCGCCCCCGCACCGATGACCAAGTAGTCCGTGTCCAGCGTGCGCATCATGCGTGCCAGTGTCGCGCACAACAGCGTCGAATGATTCGGCCGTTTGGATGCACTTCTTGGCGCCGCCAGCGCCCACCACTCGCCACCCGATGTGGCGATCACCGCATTGGTCTTCATCGCAATACCCCGTCGTGCAGGGTGGCCAGCGTTGTCACTTTCTGACCACCCCGTGATGTGTGGACCACCCCACCTGCACCGTCGTGGGGCCGACAGGTTGCCCGCCGCGCAGCCAGCTTGACGATCGCCCCTCGTGCCTCGCGCCGAAAGGGTGGCCCCAAAGCTCCCCGCCGGGCGCGCGTCGCTATCAATGATCAAGACGGCGATGTCTCGGAT
>JAUPKO010000600.1 GCA_030837395.1 Actinomycetota bacterium
GCCGCCCGCAGTGTCGATGAGCTGGACGATCCGGTCGAAGTGGGCGCGGTTGACGATGCGCGAGAAGTCCGCGGCGGCGGCGGGGGTGTCGGCGAAGAAGTCCCTGGCGGCCACCCGCAGTTGGTCGACGAACTCGTCGCGCACCGTAGCGTCCACCAGTACATAGTCCGGGGCCACGCAGGTCTGCCCGGCGTTGAGGAACTTGCCCCACATGATGCGCCGGGCGGCGATGGTGAGGTCGGCGTCCGCCGCAACGATGGCGGGGCTCTTGCCGCCGAGTTCGAGCGTGACCGGGGTGAGGTGTTGCGCCGCGGCCTGCATCACCACGCGTCCGACGCGGGTCGAGCCGGTGAAGAAGATGTGATCCCACTTCATGGCGAGCAGCTCGGTGGACACGTTCACACCGCCTTCCACCACCTGCACCACCTGCGGATCGAGGTACTGCCCGATCAGCCGTGCCAGCAGGGCACTCGTCGCGGGGGCCAACTCGCTGGGTTTGAGCAGGACGCTGTTGCCGGCGGCCAGTGCACCGACGAGCGGAGAGATGCTCAACTGGATCGGGTAGTTCCACGGCGAGATGATGAGCACCACGCCACGTGGTTCGGGCAGGACCCGGCCCAGGCTCGGCTGCGCCACCGGCGGCGGCAACGTGAACGAGCCGCGCTGCCACGAGCGGACATGCTTGAGGGCGAAGGTGATCTCTGCCTTGACAGACGCGAGATCGGCCAGCAGCGCCTCGACCCTGGGTCGGCGCAGGTCCTGGCGGAGGGCCTCGATGAAGTCCTCGTCATGTTCGTCGAGCATCGCCAGTACGGCGCGCAGCGCATCTTTGCGCGCCTGAGTCGACCGCATCACCCCGGCCTCCTGGCCGGCGCGAAGTTGCGCCTGGAGGCCGTCGTAGGCGCCCGGAGCAACGTGGTCGATGTCGTCAGGGATGGCGTAGCCGAGGAAGGTCTCGTCGGTGGCTGGTGCGGTGTTGGTCATGGGGCCGGCCTCTCGTTGGACGATGCGGCAAGGGTACGCGGGTGGCGGCGGCTGGGCAGCCGCGGTCGGTCAGGATCAGCCGCCCGGATCAGCCCGAGCAGGATCGGCACCGCGAGGAACGGCAGGTAGACCACGGCGATCTCGAACACCACGTCCAGGCTCAGCACGACTGTCGTGAGCACCGGACCGGCACGGTCGAACCCTCCGTCGGCCTGGCCGACCTCCACCCAACGCCCGCCCACCAGCACCTGCGACACCGTCCACACCGCACCCAGGGCCACCATCACCGAAAACATCACAGCCAGGCGTCGGCGACACCACGGATGACGCCAGGCTGCCAGCAATATGACTGCCAGCAACAGGCCGATGAACAGCAGCGAGGCGACGTCGAGCACGTCTCGCCGAGAGCCCTCCGCGGCGCCTTGCAGGACTTGCGCGACCACAGGTGCGAGCTCGTGGCCGAACAGCAGGTGCGAGGGCATCTGCCGGATTCCGCTGAATTGCAGGGCGAACTCGGCGCCACCCCAGATCAGCGTGCCGGCGAGGTAGACCCACACATAGTCCAGGCGCCGTCGGGTGAAGCAGTCCCAGGCCACCAGGGCGACGCCGAGCAGAGCGGCGACGAGTTTCGGGCTGAACTCCTGGCCGAACACGGTGTCGCGAACGATGTAGAGGGACTGGTCCCTGCGCGCTGACTCAGCCGACGACGCACGAGTCGACCAGAGCCGCCAGTTCGTCGGCCTTGACGCTGCCCGGTGCGCTGATCACCACCAGGCGGGTCCTGGGCTCGGCCCGCCAACCCTCGCCGGGGGTGATGTCGACGCGGCGGCACACGACCTGCACGATGCTCGGACGGTCCGGTTCCTCCTTGCTGCGCACGATGCCCTTGCACCGGAACACTGTGCCCGGCAGCCGTCGCAGGGCGTCCTCCAGTAGCGGTAGCGAGAGGGCGGCGTCGGTGTCGTAGGTCCAGGTGTCGAATGTCGGATGGTCGCGGTGGTCGTCCGGTGGCGCCGCTGCCGGGTCCAGGCGGCCGGCGGACAGCAGGATTTCGGTGGGCACGTCGGCGAAGGTGGTCTCGATCACCCGGATGTTGTTGAAGTGCTCGTCGATCCAGCGACGAACCGCGGCCACCCGCTCTGGGCCGGCCAGGTCGACCTTGTTGAGCACGACCATGTCCGAGAACGCGATCTGCAGCAGTTTGAGTTGGTTGACCTCGGGGTGCTCGGAGTGGGCGAAGACACTGTCGGCATCAACGACGCAGGTCACGCTGTCGAGCCGGATCCGGTCGCGCAGGCGCGGCGTGGTGAAGGCCATGGTGATCCCACCGGGGTCGGCGATGCCGCTGGCTTCCAGCACGATCAACTCAGGCCGCTCGGGCCGGTTGATGGTGTCGATCACAGTGGCCACGAGGTCGTCGCGCAGCGAACAGCAGGTGCAGCCGTTGGCCAGACTGACCACGTTGTCCTCGATGCCCACGATCAACGCGGCGTCGATGTTGACCGAGCCGAAATCGTTGACCAGCACGGCCACCCTCAGCCCGTGATCGTCGCGCAGAATCCGGTTGAGCAGCGTCGTCTTGCCCGCCCCGAGGAACCCGGTGAGGATCGTCAGGGGGACGGCTGCGTCGGCGGTCAGGCTGGGTCCTCGGGTGGGGGCGCCCCGGTGATCATCATGCTCGTCTTCAGCGTGAACTCCGGCGGCAGCGGGTGGGCCCACTGGCGTACCTGGTCGGCTGGGGTGAACAACTCCGGCTCGAACTCCAGGTCCCGCACCGACTGCTCCTGGTTGGCCATGAACGGGTTGGTCACCTTGGAGTCCTCGGGCATCTTGCCGTCGAACTGGTTGGCCAGCAGCCACTCGGGGGTGGCGCGCGCGGTGTTGGTGGTCTCGGGCAGCGCCGCTTCCCGGATCCACAGCTTGTCCTTGGTCACGTTGACCACGGTGTGGTCGATGCCGAAGGCGAACATGCCGTCGTAGTGGGAGCGCACCCCGGCGATCATCTCGCCGACGAGTTCGCGGTCGTACGACAGGTGCGTGGCCATGGCGAGGCGCGGTTGCACGATGTTGGCCAGGTAGCCGAACGCGTAGTGGGACGTGTGGAAGTTGTCGAGGGTGAACGCCCCGATGAACGGCGACACACCCTGCTTGAGCGCCCACAGTCGAACGTTGTCCACCGCCATCTCGGTGACGAACACGTCGACCCCCTCGGCGTACTTGGCGGTCAACCGGTCGGCCTTGCCGTCGCCGGTCCACACGAACGACAGCCCGTTCCAATCCAGTCGGTACGCCGAGGCGCCGTCGACGGCGTGGGAGCGCCGCCAGTGGGTCACCTTCACCCCGTCCTGGTCGTAGCAGACCCCGCCGTCGTCGCGGTAGTCGAACTCGGTGACGTCGATCTTGTAGCCGTCGGCCAGCGGCATCCCGGCGGCCTGGATCGACGTCCACAGCCCCATCTTCTGCAGGTTCTCGGCCATGGCCTTAGTGCCCAGTTCGGGCGTGCGTCCGGACGGGCCGATGATGCGCAGCGGCTTCCAGCGCCCGTTGAACGGCGCGAACTGCCACAGGTAGGGGATGTCGGCGTAGTGGTCGAGGTGCAGGTGGGTGATGAAGATGTCGGTGATCTCCGGCACGGGCACCTGGTTGGCGATGATGTTGCGCAGGCAGCCGGGCCCGAAGTCGAAGAAGAACCGCTTGCCGTTGCCGAGCTCGACCATGATGCTCGTGCCGGCCTGTGACTGCCGCGGCGGCCACGGCTGGCTGCCCATGAAGATGATTCGCATCTCGTCGGGGCCGAGTGGTTCACTCTGCGGGAAGTAGTTGTTGCGGTTCTTCACCGACGGGGTGGGCAGGTAGCCCGGCGGCAGAGTGATGCCGCTGCCGGGGGCCGAACCGTAGGGATTGTGGGCCTGTTCGAAGGCCGCGGCGGAGTACTCCGCCTCCGTCATGGGCACCTGCTCGTCGGTCATAGCGCATCTCCTGTCCGTGCCTGATCCGGGCGAGCCGACGCGGGACCGGGCTCGTTTTCGACTGTACTCCCGCCGGCCGGGGCGTCGACCCGCTACGCGACCTCCTCCGGCTGGGCGGTGTGGCGAATGTGGCGCAGGGTTCTGACGATCACGGCCACGTCATCGTCGCGGAAGATGTAGTCCGGGCCGGTGGGGGCGTGGTCGGTGTAGGGCGATTCGAACAGCCGCGCCGGCTCCATCACGCCGTTGCTGGTGAGTTCGTCGATGATGAGTTCGATGAACCGGATCTGCTCGACGGTGGCTGCCGTGCCGTCGAGGTACCGCTCGAAGGCCTGGGTAGCGGCGGCGCGATCGAGCCCGACCAGGCCGCGCACGAAGATGCCCAGGCCGCCGGATTGCTCGGCCGCCCAGATGATGTCGACAGTCTGACCGGCCTCGGAGGCGAGCAGCATCCGCTCGAGTTCGCGCAGGTCGTCGCCGGTGAGTTGCTTGTTGCGCCGCAGCCGCTGCAGCGCAAGGTTGTCGAGGTGCTCACGCAGGTACACCTGGGCTTTGGCGCGGAACCGTTCGAGGTTGGTGCCCGGCGTGACCCCCGGCAGGTCGACCGTGACCGCCTCGCCCAGGGTGTCCTCGAAGTCGGTGTAGATGGGGGAGCGGGAGTCGCGGTCGATGAACCGCACGAGGCCGCGCAGTTTGCGCCGCGCCTCTTCCAGCATGGGCAGCGTCACGTCGACCCACCACTGGTCGCCGGCGACGGCCTCGATCAGCACCGCCTGCTCGGCGACTGAGGGGATGGTGGTCGTGCCCAGCAAGGCCGCGGCGATGTCCTGGATCGTGCCGCGCAGCCGCTCGGCGAGCACCGCGTCACCGTCGAGTTGGGCCAGTTGGCGTCGCAGCATCAGCAGATCGAAGCGCTTGGCATCCTCGTCGTCATCACGCACAGACGACGGCAGCCCGGCCAGGGCCAGTGCTGCTTGCGCATCGTCGGTGGTCAGCACCTCCCAGGCAGTGGCATCGGTGAACCGCTCGACGGTCCGGCGGTGTTGGCGCACGACGAAGTTATCCGGATTCATCCCGGCGACGATGCCGCGTAGGGTGCCGACGGTGGCCTTGCGCAACTCCGGCTCAGCGTCACCGAGCGCCAGCACCAACCCGAGCCGAGCCTCGAACAGCCGGGCCGACAGCGACTTCTGAATCTGCCCCTCGGAACCGGGCAGGTCCTGACTGAAGAACTCCAGGTTGCCGCAGAAGTCGAGCACCAGGAAGTCCGCCTTGTCCTGCCCGGGCCCGAACAGGTCCGGGCATAACCTGGTCCCGCGGCCGATCATCTGCCAGAACTTGGACGTGGACCGCACCATCTTGAAGAACACCAGATTCACGACCGCCGGCACATCGATGCCCGTGTCCATCATGTCGACGCTGATCGCGATGTGCGGCGCCTCGTCGTTGAGGTAGAACTTGTCGATCAGGTCCTGCGCGTACGGCGTGCCGTGGGTGATGACGCGGGCGAAGCGGCCGGCGAGTTCGGGGTAGGCGAGGTCGAAGCGCTCGGCGATGAATTCGGCGTGGCGCTGGTTCTTGGCGAAGATGATCGTCTTGCCCAGGCGGTCGCCGCCAGCCACCCGGTAGCCCTGAGTCATGAGGGTCTCGAGCACCTTGTCGACGGTGTCCTCGTTGAACAGGAACCGGTTGAGCTCCTCGGCGCCGACCTCGTTCGGCGGTTCGTCCTCACCCCAGTCCAACGCGTCCCACTGGTCCTTCTCCGCTTCGGTGAGGTCGTCGTACTTGATGCCCGAGCGCAGGAATTGGGTGCCGACGGCCAGGGCTTTGGGCGGCACGAGATAGCCCTGCGCGACGGCCTCGTCGAGGCTGTAGTTGTCGGTGGGGACGCCGTCCTCGAGGTGGAAAAGTCGGTAGGTGTTGTGGTCGACCTGGTCCTTCGGAGTGGCCGTGAGCCCCACCAGGAGGGCATCGAAGTAGTCAAAGATCGCGCCGTATTTGGCGTACACGGAACGGTGCGCCTCGTCGATGACGATGAGGTCGAAGTGGCCCGGTCCGAACCGGCGGGCACCACTGTGGGTCTCGTCGATGAGGTTCATCATCGTGGGGTAGGTCGCGACGTAGATCCGGCCCTCGCCGTGCCGGTCGGTGACGAGGTTGACGGTGGTGGAGCCGGGGAGTTGGTCGGTGAAGGCCCCGACGGCCTGCTTGACCAGGGCCTTACGGTCGGCCAGGAACAGCACGCGCTTGGCCCAATTGGCGCGTTGCAGCAGGTCTACCAGGGCGATCACCGTGCGCGTCTTGCCCGCACCGGTGGCCATCACCAGCAGGGCCTGGCGTTGTTTGCGGTCGAAGGCGTCGGCCACGGCCTGGATCGCGCGCACCTGGTAGGGCCGACCGGCGATGTCGGTGTCGACCTCCGCGCCGGTGAGCACTGTGCGAGTCTGGCGCCGTTGGATCAACAGCTCCAATTCGGCGCGGGTGTAGAAGCCCTGTACCTGCCGCGGCGGGTAGCCGCCGGCGTCGTCCCAGAGGTGGTGCTCGTAGCCGTTGGTGTAGAAGATCACGGGGCGTTGGCCGTACTGCTGCTCCAGGCAGTCGGCGTAGAGCGCGGCCTGCTGCCGGCCCACCTCGGGCGAGGTGGTGGTGCGCTTGGCCTCGACCACCGCCAGCGGCAGCCCGTCGGCGCCCCACAGCACGTAGTCGACGTTGCCGCGGCCGGAGGCGTTGGGCATGCCGGCCACCGGGTACTCCCGGTCGCGCGGCTGATCCAAGGCCCAGCCCGCCTCGTGCAGGAGCACGTCGATGAACAGGTCGCGGGCCCCCGCCTCGTCGTAGTCGCGGTCGTCTGGTCGCGCGGCGGCCTGGGCGGCGGCGATCTGTTGGCGCAGGGCCTCGATCTCGGCCTCATGGGCGGCGAGCCGTTCGTCGCGCTCGGCGAGCTCCTGAGCGTGGGCCTCGTCCTGCGCCGTGAATCGGGCGGCCAGCCGGGCGACTTCCTCGCGGGTGAGCGGCGCCGCCTGTGCTGCCAGCGACGGGTCGAAGTGTGCCTGCAGCGGCGCGGCTTCGGGGTGCGCCGAGTGGTGGTAGGAGGTCCAGACGACGACGTTGAACAACTCGCGCAGGACGGCCAGGGACACGTCGGGCCGGACGCTGCGATTCTCGTGTACGGCGGTGTTGGCCACGCGGCGGATCGTGGTGAGCCGGTTCGTGATGCCCTGCGGGACAGCGGCTGTGAAGGCGGGGTCGCCGATCTTGGCCGCGAGGTCATTGCGGTAGGGCAGGGTGAGTGAGAGGACGTCGTAGCGGTAGTCGACGAGCTGCTCAACCACGCGTCGGGCGTAGAAGCAGGCCGAGCGCGGATCGGAGGCGAGGTACGACTCGGCGCGCACACAGTCGTCGTGGAGCGTCGGTAGCGTGGCCCGGACGAAGGCGAAGTTGGTCATGCGTGGTGCCACTGGTGCGGGCTCGACGCCGTCATGGTTGACCTCCCCGAGGCTACGATAGCGGCAATTGGGGGACCTTCACTCGCGAGTGAGCATGTGATCGATGGGCATGACTGACAGGGTGCCCGTTGGTCATGGGTCCACCACGCGCGAGCCCGGCGGACGGGTTAAACCGTTGTCCACAGGTGCGTCTGTGTGGCTCTCACTGGGTCCACGCCTGCGCTGGTGGCCAGGCGTTGCATCGAGTGTGGGTTGAGCGCCCGAAATCGGCCATGAACCTACACTCGTTGACGCGCCCCATCGTGGGATGCTGTTGTCGCTGGAAGGACGCCCATGCCCACCTATGAGTTCCGCTGCCGTCAGTGCGGCGACACGTTCACCGAATCCCGACCGATGAGCGCCTCAAGCGACCCGGCATCGTGCCCGCAGGGGCACGCGGACACGGCCCGACTGCTGACGGTCGCAGGGAGTGTGACGTCCCTCGGTTCCGGGGATGCGCCCAGAGGTGGCGGTGGCGGGGGATGCTGCGGGGGCGGTTGCTGCGGCTGAGCGGGCGGGTTGCCTTACTCGTCGAGGCGCTGCGGGTTGGGCCCGCCGACTTGTCGGAAGTTGTAGGCCATGAAGTGGTACTGCCGTGAATCGACCTCGAAGATGGCCAATGAGGTCGCCCCCAGCTTGCTCGTGGTGGTGTGCATCGACCGCGCGTTGTCCGCTGCCACGAACAGCACCGCGAGGTCGTAGCGCTCGCGGTACGCCTGCTGGGCGACCGAGTTGAACGCGGAGTAGAGGCCGCGTCCGCGTGCGGTGCGGTCGATCAAGACCGGCCCGCGGAGGGCGAAGCGTTGCTGAGCGATCGGCTTGCCGTTGAAGTGCAGGGTTTGCGCGAGTTCCAGCATGGCAGTGATGATCTGCGAGCCGGCATCGCTCGGATTCGGTGGGGGAGCGGTGACGGCGATGAACCCGGAGACACATCCGTCGTCTGTCACCGCGACGTGAATCCCGCCGGCGGCCACGGCCGACTCGAACCACGACTGCGGGTGCAGCACAGAGATGAAACCGGCGGATCGCTCCGCAGCGGTCAGGTTGCCGACGAAGTTGCGCGATTCGAGCGCCATCATCTCGGGTACGTCGCGTGGACTTGCCAACCGGATCTGCATGTGGGTGGAGCATAGTCCCCCGGCTCTTCTGGATTCGTTGGCGTTGAGCGGTCTGGAGCGCTTGGGATCGCGACGGCGCAGGCGCCGATGCTGTTGTTCGAGGGTGATGGCACGTGCATCGGCAAGCGTGGCCCCCACGGACTTGGGGACCGTCAGCCTGCATCAGTGTTGCGCACACTCGGGGCCTACTCGAAGAAGTCCTCGTCGATTTGGACTATCTGGACGGTGCGTTTGACCTGCACGCCGACGCCGTAGCGGATCATCAGCCGCGTGAGGCGTTCGCCGTCGATGAGGACGATGCGGGTGGGGACCTGCTCGGCGAACGCGACGGCCTCGTTGCTGAATCGGCTGGTCGTGATGAACACGCCCTGGTTGGCCTGGTTGCCGGCGAGGGCGCCGGCGAAGGCCTGGATCGCGGGGCGACCGACGATGTTGTCGGGGCCGTACCGCTTGGCCTGGACGTAGATGCGGCTCAGGCCGAGGGCGTCCTGGTCGACGATGCCGTCGATTCCGCCGTCGTTGGACAGTTGCGTGCGGGTGGCTGACCCCTCGGCGCCGCCGTAGCCCATCGCGATCAGCAGGTCCAGCACGGCCTGCTCGAAGAAGAACGGCTCTTGACCAAGGATGCGGGTGAGGAGTTGGGCGGCGATATCGTCATGGATTCGTTCGACACCGGAGGCGATCTGCTCCTCGGGGTCCAGGGTGGAATCTGGTGGTGGAGCCACCCGGGTTCCTGGCTTGGTAGTGGTCGAGGACCCCTTCTTCTTGCGCCAGGGATCCCTGCCGCCCACCAGCGCGCGCAGTTGCTTCTCGGTGATGCCGTCCGGGTGGTCGGCCAGGAGCTTCCGACCGACGTCGGTGATGCGGTACTGGCCCCGACTCGGTCGATCAACCGCACCGACCCTGGCCAGGTAGGACAGTGCCCAGTTGCCACGGTTGAGGTACTGCTCCTGGCCGGAGGGGATGACGATCTGCCGTTGCTCGACGGTTAGACCAAGCAGGTCCGCGGCGGCCTCCACCACCTGGCGCAAGCGGTGCACCTCACCATCGGACAGCACGCGGAGGGAGGGCGCCATGTACTGGTCCCACGTCGGCACGGACATCACAGTTCTCCTCGGAACGCACGGGACTGGAGGGAGGCGAACAGTTCGTCGTCGGCGGCGAGGGCGGCTTGCATCGACGCCCGTTGTGTGTCCACGCAGCGGACCAGTGTCGCGAACTCGAATTGCTCGTTGTCAGGGGGAACGGGAATAGGGACCCTGCGGAGGTCTCCGATGTTCAGCCCCCGCACTGCAACCCCCTTGGTATGGCGCGCCATCCAGTGTTGGAGTCCAGTTGTCGACATTGCGGCACGAACGTAGACGGAGGTCGCTGCGCACGGGATCGACAGGCGTGCGGAGTCCTGAGTGATGTTCGCTCCGTGAAGTTCCGGGGGGATGTGCGCAAAGCGCCCAACGTGACCGCGAATCGACATGAGGAGGTCACCCTCGCGAAGCAGCGATCGGCGGTAGGTGCCGGAGATCGCCTTGGTAGTACGTCGTACCCGTGAGGCGGCGATTCCGCCGCCCTGCATGTCTGCCACCCGGACATATGGCACTCCGCCCGGGGTGTCCGGACCCGGCTTCAGGATTCCGTAGGTAATCGGTCGGCCGTTCTCAATCAGATCGTCCAACTCGCTTATCGGGAGTCCGCGAGGATTCAGGACAGGGTCGCCGAACATGTCGTGGAAGATGGACTGGGTCAGGGAGTCGAGGTGGGCGAGCACTTGGCGGCGCTTGGCGCGGAGGGCGTCGGCATGGTCGAGGATCGCGGCGATGCGGCGCTGCTCGGGTAGCGGTGGCAGAGGGATCCGCGTTTCAGCGAGGTAGTTGACGGGAACGCGCTTCTGACCCGCACTGCCGGTCATGCGTGCCACTCCTTTCAGCCGGAAACTACTGCGTCGCAAGAAATGCAGGAGATACCGGTCTTCGAGGCATTCTCTCGGCCGCACTACGTGAAATTCGGTTGAACCGAAGCCGTACCGGTGACCTAACGTAGCTTGACCGATCTTGCCATTCTCGAAGGACGGGGTGATCTTGGCGAGCAAGATATCTCCGTCGCGCATCGGCGTGTAGCCGGTCGAGACTTCACCCACGAGTCGCGTCTCTACAGTGGGTGTGCAGGCGGTCTCGATGTCGAGCGCCGCAAGGGGAACGAAGGAGACCTCGTCGTCGGCGGACAGGTCGGATTTGAGTCGCGGGTTGATCTCGGCGACATCGCCAAGGCGTGCCGGGCGTGCCCAACCATCCGGAGCACCCCCGCTCACCCCAGCATCTCCTTCAACTCCGCCAGTCCCACCTGTATCTCGCCCTCCAGCACCTCGATGTCGGCCTTCGGCACCAGGAACGACTGCTCGGTGCGTGCCCGCTCGGCCTCACCTGCCAGGTCCCGCCACCGCGCCAGCGCGTCCGGCAGGTCGTTGGCCTCGACCGGATTGCGCTTGTCGTCCAGCGAGAATCCGTCCGCCTGCACGTCGTAGAACCACACCTTCTCCGTGCCGCCGGAATTGGTCTTGGTGAAGAACAGGATTGCCGTCGATACCCCCGCGTACGGCCGGAACACCCCCGACGGCAGCTTCACCACGGCATCGAGCCTCTGGTCCTCCACCAGCACCCGGCGCAACTCCTTGTGCGCCCGGCTCGACCCGAACAGCACGCCGTCCGGCACGATCACGGCCGCCCGGCCGCCGGGTTTGAGCAGCTTCAGGAACAGCGCGAGGAACAGCAGCTCGGTCTTCTTCGTTTTCACCACCCGTTGCAGGTCCTTGGACGTCGACTCGTAGTCCAGCGACCCCGCGAACGGTGGATTGGCCAGGATGAGCGTGTACTTCTCGGCATCGTCGCTGGCGCCCTCGGACAGTGAATCGCGGTAGCGGATGTCGGGGGCCTCGATGCCGTGCAGCAACATGTTCATGCTTCCAATGCGCAGCATGGTCGAGTCGAAGTCGTAGCCGTGGAACATCGACCGGTGGAAGTGCTCACGTTGGCGCCGGTCGAGCAGTGCGTCGGCGTGGGTGTCACGGACGTACTCACTGGCGGCCACCAGGAAGCCAGCGGTGCCGCAGGCGGGGTCGCAGATCTCGTCCGTGGGCCGCGGCGCGGTCATGGCGACCATCAACTCGATGATGTGGCGCGGCGTGCGGAATTGGCCGTTGACGCCGGCGGCGGCGATCTTGGACAGTAGGTACTCGTAGAGGTCACCGTTGGTGTCGCGGTCGGCCATGGGGATGTCGTCGAGCATGTCAACGACCTTGCTCAGCAGCGCCGGGGTGGGAATGGTGAAGCGCGCATCCTTCATGTGCTCGCTGTAGGTGGAGCCGTCGCCACCGACCTGCGTGCCCAACTCGCGCAGGAACGGGAACACGTCGTCGGCGATGGTGCGGTACATGACTTCGGGGGAGGCGTTCTTGAATTGGCTCCAGCGCAGGTTGGCTTGGTCGGCGCGGAAGATCGGGTCGGTCGGTGGTTGGCCGGTGATGACGGCCTTCCTCTCGGCGAGGGTGTGCAGATCGTCGAGTCGACGAATGAACAGCAGGTAGGTGATCTGCTCGATCACCTCCAGTGGGTTGGAGATGCCCCCTGACCAGAAGGCATCCCAGACGCGGTCGATCTTACTTTTGAGCTCCCCGGTAATCACGAGATGCACTCTAAGCGGGACGTCCGACACAGGGTCGGATGCGGGCGTCGGGCGCCCGGGGCGCGGCTGGAGGGGAAGGCGATTGGAGGGGAAGGCGATTGGAGGGGAAGGCGATTGGAGGGCGGGGGCGTAGTTGCCGCTTGCTCTGCCAGGGTCGCCTGTCGCTGGTGAATGTGGGGGTTGGTGGTGGTCTGGGTGGGCCTGTTGCCCTCGCGCGAATGGGCTGGTCAGACGAGGTTTCGCCATTGTGTCGGACCCCTGTTGTGGGATGGCCACATGGATGAAAACGCAACGCAAACCGTCACCGGTGGGGCCGCCCCGCCGGTGGCCGACGCTGCCGTGGCGGCGTGGGGGTTTGGTGGTGGTGGTCACTGGCCGGGGGAGTTGTCCCTGGCCGAGATCGCGGAACTCAACCAGGTCGACGCCGACTTCGCCGCTCTCACCGCCATGTTCTATGAGGGGGAGCCTGGTGCCGGCGACGACTGGGTGTGCGACTGGGAGGCCGACACCGGCGGCGGCGTGGGTGGCTGGGAGGCCGACATGGTCCGCAGCCGTGGCTGCGTCGGGCCGGTTGCGTCAGACGGTGAGCCTGGTCCGGTGCCCGAGTCGTTGGCAGGCTGGGTGCGCCAGGAATGGTGGCACGCAGATCTGGACCCTCGTGCCCGAGCGTTGCTGACGATGCCGGTCGGCGTCGGGCTGGTCGCGGCGCTGGAACGGATCGGCACCCCGGATCGCTGCCCGGTGGATCACCGCCACCCCGACCCGGCCATCGAAGCCGTCGACCTGTTGCCGGTTCCCGGCGCGGAGTTGGGCTTCCCCTGCCCGTGCCAACTGCTGGTGGCAGCGGCGTGGGAGGCCGCCACTGCGTGGGTCACCACACGAGGCGCCGCGGCGATCACGTCCGCGATGGGCGAATCCGAGGTGACCACCGTCCCGGACGATTTCCCACTTGCCAAGTCGACCGACGAAGCCAGGGTGGAGTTGGCCGCCGCGTTGGCGATCACGCCCGCATCGGCCCACGGACGCCTGCGCACCGCGCGTGCCCTAACCGACCACCAGTGCATCGTGGATGTGGTGGCCGACGGGTTGCTATTCAAACCGGGTGTGGACGTGGCGCTGTGGGAAACCCGCTGGCTGTCGGCCGCCGCCCGGGCCCGGGCGCTGAACGAACTCGCTCGCCGGATTCGCGAACGTCGCACCCGCGGACGACGGCCCTGGACACCACCGGAGCTGAGCAAAGAGGTCAAGACGCTGATCCACTACCTGGCAGCTGACGAGGAGGCCGAGTCCCGCAAACGGGCCAAGGCACAACGACGGGTCACTCTCACGCCCGACACGGCCGGCATGTCCTGGCTGTCCGCGCTGATCGCCGACGTCGACGCCATCCGGATCTACAACCGGCTCACGGCCGCCGCGGCTGCCGCACGTGCCGACGGGGAAGGCCCCGGCGCCACGGGGGACGACGGCCACCGACCAACCCTCGACGAAATTCGCGCTGACCTGTTGGTGCAGGCACTGATCGGCCGCAAGTCGACCACCTGCACCGAAGCAGAACCGGCCGGCGACACCGACCCAGCCAGCCCCGTCGAACCGGACGGCCCCGTCGAACCGGCCAGCCCCGTCGAACTGGACGGCGACACCGACCCAGCCAGCCCCGTCGAACCGGACGGCCCCACCGACCCAGCCAGCCCCGTCGAACCAGTCGGCCCCGTCGAACCGGCCGGATCGCCGCTTCCAGTGCCAACCCCTGCCCAGGACTCCGCCTCGGAACCTGCCTCGGAACCTGCCTCGGATGTGATCGGCCCGCTGCCCAGTGGCACCCGGCCGGACATCTCTGTCGTCGTGGACCTGGCCACGCTGTTGGGGCTGGCAAACAATCCGGCCCAGGTCCGTGGCCTGGGTCCAGTGCCCGCCGACATCGCACGGAACCTGGCTGCTGATGGTCGCTGGCGACTGCTGGTCACCGACACCAGCAACGGACTGGTGATGGCCACCTCCCCACGCACCTACACCCCGTCGGCGGCGCTGGCCCGCCTCATCCGCGCCCGGGAACCGCACTGCCGCATGCCCGGATGCACCCGCGCAGCAGTCGGCTGCGACCTCGACCACACGATCCCCTGGCCGGGAGAGCCCGGCTCCACGGCCTCGAATTTGGGTCCCCTCTGCAGACGCCATCACAACTCCAAGACCCACCACGGCTACCAGATCCGATCCACCACCGAACGTGGTGCACCACTCACGGAATCCTGGACCTGGACCTTCCCCAGCGGCCTCACCCACACCGATGGCCCTGAACCACCCCTGCCGGAGTCCCCCTTCTCCGATGCGACGGGGGACCTCGGCCAACCTACGGATGGGTCCGGCGTGCCTTAGCCCGAGATGCCGACGGGCTCGTTCGCCGTGCCGTCGGCGACTGCCGCGCGGGCCGCCGCCCAGGACTGCCCTAGGTGGCGTCGGGCAGCGATCACGGCCAACACGACCAGGACGATCACCCAAAGCCCAAACGCGATCGCAGACGGCTCGAGCCCGAACTCACCGCCAGTGAGCCACTCGGCGCCGTCGAAGGTCACCCGCCAGGCACCGAAGGTCTCATTGCCCGAGACTGGAATGCTCAGCACACTCTGGGTGAAGTTCCACGCGAAGTGCACTGCGATCGGCGCCCACAGGGTGCGGGACACCACATACACCAATCCGAGCATGGCCCCGCCCTCCAGCGCGACTGCCAGCGTCGACAGCACGGTTGCATTGGGGTTGTCGGCATGTTGAAACCCGAAGATGGACGCCGACAGCACAATCGCCGCAGCAGTGCCGATGTGTTGCTCGGAGATGCGCAGCAGCGTGCCCCGTGCGAACAACTCCTCGATGACCCCGGCGAAGATCGACAGCCCCAGCGCCCACGCGATCCCCGACGCGATGGAACTGGTGGCCCAGGACGCCCCGCCGCCCGCAACGGCCAGAACCGCGACGGACGCCAGCGCCACCCCGGCGCCGATGACCAGTCCCAGCGGCACCCAGGTGCGCGCGCGGGCACCGAACGCCAACTCCGGGGTCGACTGCCGGCCCTCGCACCAGCGCACGATGACGAACCGGTAGGCGTACATCGCCAGCACGGCCAGCACGAGGCTCGCGATCAACTGCCCCCAGCCCATCAGGGGGTCGTCCAGCGGGAGTTGCCCCTCGTCATCGGGCCGAAGCCCCAGTGCAGCCGCGATCAGTTGGGACAGCAGGGAGAAGCCGATACCGAAGATCGGTACGAACAGGATGAAGCCGATGAGAATCGTCACCAGTGGGTAGCGCAGCACCCGGCGGAAGGTCGAATCTGGGCCGGCCGATGACGCGACCGAGGGGGAAGTGGCCATACCTCGGACAGTAGCGATCTGTGCAGGTGGAAGGGCAGTCTTCCGGCTTGACGCCCGGTGCCTGACACACACTGCGGACCCAACGGCGCGTGGCCCCCGCCAGGCGTCTCCGCCGGACGAGGGCCACGCAAGGTGCGGGTTACAACCCCCGCAGGCCGGGAGGGCCTAGATGTCGTAGTAGAGCTCGAACTCGTGCGGGTGCGGACGAAGCCGCATCGGGTCAACCTCGTTGGTGCGCTTGTAAGCGATCCAGGTCTCGATGAGGTCCTCGGTGAACACATTGCCCGCGAGCAGGTACTCGTGGTCGGCTTCGAGCGCGTCGAGCACACCCTCCAGGCTGCTGGGCACCTGCGGGATGTTGGCGGCCTCCTCGGGGGGAAGCTCGTAGAGGTCCTTGTCGACGGGGTCGACCGGCTCGATCTTGTTCTTGATGCCGTCCAGACCGGCCATCAGCATGGCCGAGAACGCCAGGTACGGGTTGCTCGACGGGTCGGGCACGCGGAACTCCAGGCGCTTGGCCTTGGGGTTCGAGCCGGTGATCGGGATGCGGATGCACGCCGAGCGGTTGCGCTGCGAGTACACCAGGTTGACCGGAGCCTCGTAGCCCGGCACCAGACGGTGGTAGGAGTTGACCGTCGGGTTGGTGAAGGCCAGCAGGCTCGGGGCGTGCTTGAGCAGACCGCCGATGTACCAACGCGCCATGTCCGACAGGCCCGCGTAGCCGCGCTCGTCGTAGAACAACGGCGAACCGTCCTTCCACAGCGACATGTGGCAGTGCATACCCGAGCCGTTGTCGCCGAACAGCGGCTTCGGCATGAAGGTGGCCGACTTGCCGGCCTGCCAGGCGACGTTCTTGATGACGTACTTGAACAGCATCATCTGGTCCGCAGCGTGCAGTAGCGAATTGAACTTGTAGTTGATCTCGGCCTGGCCCGCGGTGCCCACCTCGTGGTGTGCGCGCTCGACGGACAGCCCAACCTCTTCCAGCGTGAGCGACATCAGGTCGCGTAGGTCGGCGAAGTGGTCGACCGGCGGCACCGGGAAGTAGCCACCCTTGTAGGGGGTCTTGTAGCCCAGGTTGCCGCCCTCTTCCTCACGGCCAGAGTTCCACTTCCCCTCGATCGAGTCGATGTAGTAGTAGGCCGCGTTGGACTTGGTCTCGAAGCGGATGTCGTCGAACACGTAGAACTCGGCCTCGGCGCCGAAGTACGCGGTGTCGCCGATGCCGGTCGACTTCAGGTACGCCTCGGCCTTGGCGGCGATCTGGCGCGGGTCGCGGCTGTAGGGCTCGTCGGTGAACGGGTCGCGGATCGACATGTTCATGACGAGGGTCTTCTCGGCACGGAACGGGTCGATGAACCCGGTCGCCACGTCGGGGATCAACTTCATGTCCGACTCGTGGATCGCCTGGAAGCCGCGAATCGACGACCCGTCGAACATCTGGCCGGTGGTGAAGAAGTCCGCGTCGACCGATGCCGCGGGGACGTTGAAGTGCTGCATGACACCCGGCAGGTCGCAGAACCGGATGTCGAGGAACTTGACATCGTTGTCCTTGATGTACTGCATCACTTCGTCGGGATTGGTGAACATCCACTCTCCTTGTGGTTGCCCGCGCCGGCGGCGCGGGAGCTGCATGCCGTGCCCGTGGTCCGCACGGGCGAGGGCCCCTGAAGCACCCTAGCTGCCGGTTCGCGGCAACCCCGGGGCCCTCCTGACGTGTGCAGGCTAGGCGGGCGGCGTTGCCTGCCAGTGTCTCAATTGTTGCGGGCATGTAACGCGGGTTAGCCTTGGCGCCATGGAACGTCGTGATGTGGCCTCGTGGTTGCAGGGTCCCCGGCAGACCCTGGAGGACCAGGGATACGACTTCGGCTACAAGGGCGAGAGACTCGGGTTGCCCGAGTCCGGCCCCGGGTCGGTGGCGCCCATCGGGCGACGCCTGGTTGCGCTGATGATCGACTGGTTCGCTTCGATGCTGGTGGCCCGGCTGCTGTTCGGCCGGGACGGGGCCGATATCGCCCTCGAGACCCTGGGGGTGTTTGCCCTCATGACGTTCGTGCTCATCATGTTCGGCGGTTCCACCTTCGGGCAGCGGATCATGGGCGTGCGGGTGATAGCCCTCACGGGCGCCCCCCTGGCGCCACTGCAGACGGCGATACGCACCGGGCTGCTGTGCCTGTTCGTGCCTGCCGTCGTCTGGGATCGGGACCAACGTGGTCTGCACGACCGCGCTGCCAGGTCGGTGGCCGTGCGTTACCGCTGACTCTTGGGTGGACGCGGCATCCGGGCGTTCTTGGGCATCGGTCCCTTGGGGATCGGCAGCGGATTGTTGGCCTTGGTCGCCGCTTCCAATTTGGTCCGCACGTCGGTTACCTCCGCCGGGCGCAGCACCTTGGGCATCTTGAGTAAGGTCCGCTGAATCTTCGTCAGCGGCACCTCGCCCTCACCCTCGCCGATGATCACTTCATGGAAAGGTGTCTCGGGCACCCACCGCTCAAGTTTCTTGTGCTGGTTGCGCATCAGGTGCGTCACCCGGGTGGGGCTCCCCTCGCCGACCAGGATCACTCCGGGTCGCCCGATCACCATGTGGACCATGTCCTCGTTCTTGTTGACCGCCACCGCCGGCGTCGTGAACCATGCGCCGCGCATCGACGACAACACCGCCGCCGCGGCACCCGGCTGGCCGGCGATCTGCGAATAGGCGGCCTTCTCGGCGCGACGGCCGAAGATGTAGCTGGTGACCAGCAGGGCGGTCGACAGCCCCAACACGATGATCAGCACCTTGGTGATGGTGCCCACTGGTAGCAGCAGCGCGGCCACCACGAAGATCGCCAAGGTCCCGAAGAATAGTGCGATCAGGATCCAACCCAACTTCGGATCGCTGCGCTTGGCGATCTGATAGGTCTGCCTGATTTGCGCGATCCGGCCGGTCTTGGCGGGTTTCGCAGCCTTGCCGGCCTTGCCGGACTTTGCTGTGGAATCGGAGGAGCGAGCCATGGGCACAGGTTACCTGGCCCGTCCGGCGGCAGCCGTGGGCCACGTCGAACGCCGCACCCGCGTTGCGCTCGCGCGCGATTACGCGCGACCCGCCGCGTGGTTACCCAGAGTCGCCGCATTGTACGGCTAGGGTCGGCGACATGTCCGAGGCTGGTCACACAACGCGTTCGCTGGTGGGGGTCAGCGGCTATCGGGAAATCGTCCGTTCCATCGGCCGTACCCTGTCGGCGAAGTCGGTGCTGACGCCGGAGGCGGTGCTGGCGGTCGTCAGCGACGAACTCGCCGGTCCCGAAGTCCACGACGTCCTGTCCGCGGCGGGTACCGACAGCCTTGCGCTAACGGCGCGAGCCGTGCGGCTGGCCCGCGACTTCGTGCCGCGCCCGGCGGCCACGGCAACCTCGGCCGCCCACGACATCGGCATCCTGCTGATGCAACAGATCGACCTAGCGTGGTGGTCCGACGCCCCCGATTTCGACGATGCCCGGTCCGTGGATGCCAGCGCCGACCTGATCGACATGCGTGCGCTGCGTCGCGAGGGTCACGTAAGGTTCGAGTTCACGCTGGCCTCGGATCGACTTCTGCCGCGCGCTCGCAACTATGCGGTGCGGCACTGGTTCCCCGACCTCGCCCCCGGCACCCCGGGACCGTCGTGGCCTTACGCCAGGCCTGAGATGGTCAACCTGCTCAACACCATCGCCGATGACTTCGCTCGCCGCGTCGGTCCGGAGGTGCCCCCGCTGTGGGTCAACTGCCTCACACGTTCGGTGGCCGATCAGTGCCGATTGCAGGACCTCGGATTCTCCGCCCACTTGCCCAGCGCCCATTGTCGCGGGTGGGCGGCGGACCTCGAAGTGGACTGGTTCGCACGCTTCAACGCCGACGACGTCTTGGTCGAACTCCTGCTGGAGTACCAGGCCGACGACCTGATCAACGCAATCGACGAGGGCCAGATCTGGCACGTCTGCCCCAATCCGGCCGCCCTTGCAGAATGGACGACATAGATGTGTGGCATCGCCCTGATTATCGGCCCCCACGCGCAGCAGCACGACCGCGCCTTTGACGCCATGATGTCGGCGATCCAGGCTCGCGGCGAATCCCAGGAGACCGACCGGCGCGACGACGCGATGCTCGGCACCGCCCGGCTCAAGATCGTCGATCGGGACCACGCGCAGCAGCCGTGGCGCTCCGCCGATGACCGCTGGGCGCTGTGCTACAACGGCGAGGTCTTCAACCACGACGAACTCCGGGCCGAGCTGGCCCGGCGCGGTCGGCGCGCGGTGTCGTCCAGCGATACCGAGGTCGTGCTTGATGCGTTCCTGACCTGGGGCGAAGACGCCTTGCTCAAGTTCCGAGGCGAGTTCGCCTTCGCAGTCGTTGACCGCGCCACTCGGCGGGTGTTCCTGGCCCGGGACCCGGTGGGGGTCAAGCCGCTGTATTGGGCGCGCGCGGGTGATGAGGTGTTCGTCGCCTCCGAGGTGAAGGCTTTCGCGGGGCTCGGGGTGAGGGTGCACGAGGTGCCGCCGGGGCACTGCGGGTGGCTCGAGCCCACCGGCACTGCTGACGTGCACGCCTACGTCGACCTGCTGACGCTGGGTGCGGAGGATGCCCCCATCACCGACGTCGATGAGGCCGCCGAGGCCGTGCGCGCCACACTGCGACAGGCCGTTGCCCGCCGCGTCGACACCGACCTGCGGGTGGGGGTTGTGTTGTCCGGCGGTTTGGACTCGTCCCTGACGCTGTTGCTGGCCCAGCAACTGCACCCGGACGTCGTGGCGTTCACCGTCGGCGCGCCCGGCAGCCCGGACCTGGAGTATGCCCGGCGGCTCACCTCTGACCTGGGCGTGCCCCATGAAGTGGTGGAGTTGAGCCCGTCGGATGTCGGCCTGACGGATGTCCGCGAAGCGGTGCGGGTAGGGGAGCTGACCGAATACGGCGATGTGATCAACGCCGTGGTGTCGCTGGCCGTGTTTCGCAGGGTGCACGAATGCGGCGTCAAGGTGGTGCTGACCGGTGATGGTTCGGACGAGTTGTTCGGCGGCTACGCGATGTACCGCGACATCGACGCCGGCCAGACCCGGCCGCTGTTCGCTCAGAAGATCAGGCAACTGAGCCGTACCGAACTGCAGCGGGTCGATCGCACCAGCATGGGCCAGCAGGTCGAGGCCCGAGTGCCGTTCCTCGACCTGGACATGCTGCTGCTGGCGATGCGCATCCCGATGGAGTTCAAAGTCCGCGACGGGGTCGAGAAGTGGATCGTGCGCGAGGCCCACACCGAGCTGTTGCCGGACTACATCAAGGCCCGGCCGAAGAACCCCATGTCGTACTCCTCCGGGCTGCACGAGCGGGTGCGCCTGTTCCGGGCCCTCATGCCGCGGATGTACCGCAAATTCGGCTATGAGGCCCTCGGCCCTATGCGGCGGGACTTCGATGCGACCCTCGCCCGGGCCAACTACGACCTGATGAAGGCCGTCGAGGCGTCCGAGCGGGGCGAGGACTACACGTTGTTCGAGCACGCCAAGGATTTCGCCGGCGCTGTGAAGTGGAACCTCAAGGGGGCTATCGGGGCGTAGCCAACCCGTCATCTTTCGGCGTACCTTCGAAAGATGACGCGGTTGAG